>DATHKA010000305.1:0-10060 GCA_035489615.1 Chryseolinea sp. | reverse complement strand
GTGGATCGCGGGGAGCTATTCCTGGTGAGCGGTGTAATGAAGGACGTGCCTAAAAATTCATCGATGTATTTTGAAGCAGTTTTCTCATTTGAGAAATGGAAGGAGCTAACCCCTCAGACGCTCGACTGGCGCAACTCGGGGCCTATGACGTTTGCCACCCTTCGGCCTGATGCAAGTGCAGAACAGTTTGACAAGAAGATCAAAGATGTCGTTTCAACACAAATCAGTGAAAAGCACAGAACGCTTTTCGCCCGCCGGTTCGACGAGGGTTACCTCTATGATAATTTTGATGCTAAGGGTGTGCAAGCGGGGGGCCGAATAGAATATGTGATGATGTTCTCGATCATTGCTTGCTTCATTCTTGCTATCGCTTGTGTGAATTTTATGAACCTGTCGACTGCGCGCGCCTCGAAGAGGGTGAAGGAAGTGGGGATCAAAAAAGCTGTCGGTGCAGGCAGACTCACCCTTATCTCGCAGTTCATGGGTGAGTCTCTCTTCATGAGCTTTTTATCCCTGCTGGTGGCCATACTGCTGGTGGATCTCATTCTTCCGCAGTTCAATCTGATCACAGGCAAACACCTCGAACTGGACCTGAACTTGAGTTTGGTAGCGACGCTAGTAGCCGTCACGTTGTTGACTGGTTTGATCTCGGGCAGCTACCCTGCGCTATATATGTCTGCTTTTAGTCCGGCAGCCGTGTTGAAGGGCAACCTGCATTCATCACTCAGCGAGTTGTGGATTCGCAAGGGACTGGTTGTGTTTCAATTCACCTTATCGGTCATATTTATTGTTGCCGTGCTGGTGGTGTACAACCAAATTCAATATTTGCAGCACAAGGACATCGGCTACGACCGGGAGAACATGCTTTATTTCGCGATGAAGGGCAAAACAGAATCCAATCGCGAGGCATTTCTCCAGGAGTTGAGGACTCTCCCAGGCGTCGTGGGGGCAAGCACGATCAGTGAAAGCCTCGTAGGTGGCGGCAACACGACCAGCCCTGATTGGGAAGGAAAAGATCCGAATGACCGCACCCCATTTGCGATCAGGCCAATCAATTACGGAATGCTTGAGTTGTTGAATATGCACCTGGTTGAAGGCAGATTTTTTTCCCGTGAACACCAGGACAGCTTGGATATTGTGATCAACCAGGCGGCTGTGCTGGCGATGGGAATAAATGACCCGATCGGAAAGGTCATTACGTTGGATCCGTTCAAGTCAACGATAATCGGCGTGATCAAAGATTTTCATTATGAATCACTTCACACCGCGGTGAAACCTATGTTCTTTATTCTGGCGCCCCAATATACACAGAAGGTCATGGTCAAGATAGCCGGCGGCGATCCCCGGCAAACGATCGAGCATTTGCAACGACTCCACAAAGAGGTCAATCCTGAGTTCCCATTTGAGTTCCGGTTCCTTGATGAGGACTACAATGCGCAATACTATGCAGAACTTAGGGTGAGCATGTTGTCGCGCTATTTCGCCGGAATTGCCATCATCATCTCATGCCTGGGTTTATTCGGATTGGCATCGTATACGGCCGAACGTAGATTTAAGGAAATCGGCATTCGCAAGGCACTTGGATCCAGCAACCTGGGGATCATCTACCTGCTTTCGTCTGACTTCACAAAAGTCGTTGCTTTGGCCATCGTGATCGCGCTGCCCATCAGTTTCTTCGTCTTGAAAAAGTGGCTGGATAACTTCGTTTTTAAAATTGAGCTCGAGTGGTGGTACTTCATCGGATCTGGTGTGCTGGCTCTTGTCATTGCGTGGCTCACCGTGGCTTCTCAAGCGGCAAAGGCTTCGCGTATTAATCCGGTTAACTGCCTGCGAAGCGAGTAGTGCGCGCAGCAATTCACAAATTCTTTAGGGTAGCTTGATACAAATGACCGTTCGACATTAACACATTGCTGATATGATCAGACACAATCTCATAGTAATTCTCCGGAACTTCAGGAAATACAAAAGTACTTTCTGCATTAACCTGCTGGGGCTTTCGACCGGACTTGCGTGCGCGATTCTCATCGCGCTTTGGGTGACGGACGAGTATCGCATGGATAAATTTCACGCGCTTGACAGCCGGCTATACCGCGTGCTCGTAAATATTGAACGGGATGGCAAGATTGAAACTTCGCCCACCACGCAGGCTATTTTGGGTGATGCGCTCCAGGCCGAAGTACCGGAAGTAGAAAAGGCCGTGACAACGTTGAGTGATAGATTTGACGTCTCCTTATCAAGCGATTCGATACACCTGATGAGTCGTGGCACCATAGTGGACGCGAACTTCCTTCAAATTTTTTCTTATGAGCTTTTGGCCGGAGCCAAAGACGCCCTCGCGAACAAGAAGAACATTGTGTTGTCGGAGTCAGCGGCCAGGGGATTGTTCGGAAGCGTTGAAAAAGCGATGGGAAAGTCTATCAATTGGGAGTTTCCTTATGGTAAGGGAGAAGCCATCATCGCGGCTGTAATGAAAAATATTCCAGCGTATTCATCCTTCAATGCGGACTTTTTGTTGTCGTTTGAGGTATTTAAGGACATCGTGGGTCCGCAGGATCTTCATTGGGGAAACTTTGGATGCCATACCTACCTGCTGCTAAAGCCCAATACAAACGCTCCGGCCGTAAGCGAAAAGATCGGTGATTTTGTCAAGCGCAAATCTCCTGAATCCACGGCATCACTGTTTTTGGTACCCTATTCATCCTATTATCTCCATAGCGGATTTGTCAACGGACATGAGTCCGGCGGGCGAATTGAATATGTCCGGCTGTTCTCGCTGATCGGCTTCGTAATCGTTGCCCTTGCTTGCATCAACTTCATGAACCTGGCAACGGCCCGTGCCTCGCGAAGATTGCGTGAAGTGGGTGTGCGAAAGGCGATCGGCGCGGATCGAATGACACTCACTACACAATACTTGAGTGAGTCTATGCTGATGGCGTTAGTTTCGGTGCTGGTAGCAATACTCATGGCAGATCTGCTCATGCCGTTGTTCAATGAAATAACCGGGAAAAACATCCAGCTGGTGGCAAGCCCTGCGCTGGTTGGTTTTCTCGCCGCTATTACCTTAATAACCGGTATCCTTTCAGGAAGCTACCCGGCTCTTTATCTCTCGGGATTTAGTCCCGCTATGGTCCTGAAGGGAAGATTTGGTGGCGCGTCGGGGCTGAGCACGTCACCGATGGAGCTTCTCGCTCGCAAGGGGTTGATCGTGTTTCAATTCATTATATCCATTGTATTTATAGTCGTCGTATGGGTGATATACCAGCAGATCGACTTCGTTCAGCACAAGAACCTGGGATATGAAAAAGACCAGCTGATTTACATCATACCCGAGGGGAATACGCTTAGCCACATGGAGGCATTCCTGACGGAGGCACGTAAGATAGACGGGATCGCCAACGCTTCATCGATAGCACGGACCATTGTGGGGTCGCGTTCGTCCACGGTAGGATACTTCAATTGGGAGGGAAAGGATCCGAATGCCCAAATACCGTTCGAGATTGTCAACGGGAACTATGACCTGATCGAGACGCTCGGCGTAGACATGGCTCAGGGAAGGACGTTTTCGCGGGATCATCGCACTGACAGTGCCACGATTATCCTGAATGAAGCGGCTATTGCCGTGATGAACATGAAGGAGCCACTCGGAAAGAGTTTTAACCTTTGGGGAAAAGAACTTACGATCATCGGGATTGCGAAAGACTTCCACTTCCAGTCCCTGCATGAAAAGGTAACACCGCTTTTCTTCAGGCTCGTTCCCGATGAAGCGCAGCAGATTCTCGTTCGCCTTCAGACAGGCAAGGAACGGGAGGCGTTAGCCGGACTCGAAACCCTATACAAACAAGTGAATCCCGAATTTGCTTTTTCTTACACGTTCTTGAGCAAAGACTATGAGGCGCAGTACATGTCAGAGCAGCGGGTTGGAACATTATCCAGGTACTTTGCTGCACTCGCCATCATCATTTCCTGTCTGGGGCTTTTTGGCCTGGCGGCATTCACAGCGGAACGCAGATTGAAAGAAATCGGCATACGCAAGGTATTGGGATCCGGCGAATGGCGCATCGTTTACCTGCTGTCCGCTGACTTTTCAAAAATCGTTTTGTTCTCCTGCGTCATCGCGCTACCCCTGGGGTACCTGATCTCGAAAACATGGCTCGCGGGATTCGCCTATAAGATTCAGCTGAGTTGGTGGTACTTTCCAATGGCGGGAGCGTTGGCTTTGATTGTGGCACTTCTCACGGTAGGGGTACAGGCCGTAAGGGCCGCGCACGTGAACCCTGTGCAATGTTTGAAGGAAGAATAGACCCCCACCTGCGGAAGGAATTTCAACTAAGAAGAAACAGCTTTAAGATATTGACCCTATGCTTTTTCACTATATCCGTTTAATATCCCGTGGCTTCCGGAGATTCCGCAGCGTCTTTGTGATCAACCTCCTCGGGCTGTCTACGGCCTTGACGAGTGTGTTACTCATCTATCTCTGGGTGAACGATGAACTCTCGGTAGACCGGTACAATCAGTTCAATGAGCGACTGCTTCAAATTAAACAGAACACCATCGACGACGGGCGCATACATACTGGCTCCGGTACTCCAGGGATTCTTGCACGGGCGCTGTCAGATGAAATTCCTGAGGTGGAACATGCGGTGGCATATGTACCCTGGGATGTGTATGGTAGCCTGCCCGTTGTTCAGTGGCAGGACAAGCGTTTTAAGACGAAGACACAGTTTGCCAGCAAAGATTTCTTTCAGGTGTTTTCGCTCCGGATGATGAGTGGCAACGCAGCGACGTGCCTGGCTGACAAGAAAAGTGTGGTGGTGACCGCCGAGCTTGCCCAAAAACTCTTCGGCTCGACGGATGGGGTAGTGGGCAAAACCATTAGCTGGAAGGAATGGGGCAATGAAGAGCTGTTTACGATTACGGGTGTTTGCGAGTCCCCGCCACCAAATGCTACTATGCAGTTCGATCTTTTGCTGAACTATGAGCTATTTCTGAAATCGCACGACTGGTTGCTCACCTGGGATAGCAGCGACCCCTATACCGTTGTGCTGTTGAGAGCCAATGCTGATGCGGCTTCCTTTCGCACGAAAATTTCGGATTTCATTTCTCGCAAGGATCCGAAGTCGAAACATAGCCTTGTCGCCCAGGCGTATGCGGACGGATATCTACACGGAAACTTTGAGAATGGCGTTAACACGGGAGGTAGGATTCAGTACATAAAACTTTATTCGCTGATCGGAATATTCATTTTGGCTATTGCAGCCATCAACTATACAAACCTGTCGACGGCGAAGGCCGCAAGGCGAATACGCGATGTGGGCATACAAAAAGCGATCGGCGCGGAGCGTTCCTGGTTGATCTTCCAGCAGTTGGGCGAATCGTGTATTGTTGTCGTGATTGCCATGATCCTGGCACTGTTGTTTGCTGACCTCTTGCTAAAGCCGTTTAATGTCCTCACCGGCAAAAAGCTGGCACTTTCCCTCGATCCGTCGCTTATCGCTACCGTTGTGGGTGTCGTTGCGGCCACCGGCCTTATGGCGGGTGCATACCCTGCATTCTATCTTTCGAGGTTCAGCCCGGCGGCCACACTACGAGGCGTGATCCATTCCGGCCGTGTTGAACTATTCGCCCGGAGAGCCTTGGTAGTGTTCCAGTTTGCCGTGTCGGTTAGCCTCATAATGGGTGCTCTTGTCGTTTACCGGCAACTCGATTTTATTCATCACAGACAACTGGGTTACGATCGTGAACGCGTGCTGCATTTTGACACGGAGAATATAAGTGACGCCTATTTAAATGAACTCAAGGGCATTGCCGGTGTCGCCAAGGCCGGAAGGTTCTATCATGACCTTTTGGGGCGACATGGTTCGACAGGCGCCATAGGTTGGCCTGGCCGCGATCCCGAAGAACACGTCAACTTCGGAAATTTGGAAATGGGTTATGATCTGATTGAAACGATGGGATTTGTGCTGGCGGAAGGCAAGCCTTTTCACCGCGAGTTTGGCTCACTCAATCAAATAATTTTTAATGAGTCGGCCATTAAAGCAATGGGCCTGAATAATCCGATCGGAACGCATGTTACGCTCTGGGGCGAGGACAAGGAGATCGTCGGTGTTGTGAAGGACTTTAATTTTGAATCGTTGTACAGCAAGGTAGGCCCCTGTTTTTTGCAGCTCGTGCCTATGGTGGACGGATATCCCAGCCGGGTCATGGTGAAGCTGACACCGGGAGATCAGGCGGAGACGATTGCTCGTATGGAGCAGTTCTTCAGAAAGTATAATCCGGGACTGGCCTTTGACTATGCGTTCCTTGACGACGACTATCAACGACTTTATCAGGCGGAACAAAGGGTAGCCACCTTGTCGCGCTATTTCTCGGCCATCACGGTGGTGATTGGTTGCCTCGGATTGTTTGGACTGGCAGCGTTTACAGCTGAGCGACGGGCGAAGGAGATAGGTATTCGCAAGGTGTTGGGATCTACGAATGCGGGGATTGTTATCTTGTTGTCGGCAGAGTTTCTGACCACGGTATTGGTCGCTGTCGTGGTTGCCGTGCCGGTGAGCCACCTTGTCCTGCGTAGTTGGCTTAGTGGATTCGAATATCGGATAGATATACCGTTGTACTTCTATGCCCTGGCAGCGGGCCTGGCCATTGTCATTGCGCTGGTTACGGTTGGATCACAGGCATACAAGGCGGCGGTTGCCGATCCGGCTAAAGTGCTTCGGGTCGATTGATGATCACGTAAGTTCCTTCCGGGCCGCTTCGATCAGTCCTTTGATGTATCCCATCGCGAACAGCGTTCCGTATTCACTGTAACCCGGATGCTCGTTACTGTCGCCGGCAACTGTAGGCACGTGATCCTCACGCATAGGACCGCTGAAACCTACTTCGAAGTAGGTCTTCATCGCTTTATACATATCCGTGATTCCTTCGTCGTGAAAGGTTTCTTCAAAGTTCCATTGGTTACCACGGATGTCGCGAAAATGCACAAAGAAGATCTTTTTCCGCTCGCCGAAATGCCTGATGACGGATGGGATGTCCTCACCCATCGTGGCAAACGTTCCCTGGCAAAGGGTAATGCCATTGCTGGGGCTCGGCACAATATCAATCATGCGCTTGAATGCATCGGCGGTACGCATGATTCGCGAGATTCCACGAATCTTCGGAATAGGTGGATCGTCGGGATGCAAGGCGAGTTGAATGTTGTTTTTCTCCGCTTCGGGCACAACGGCTTTCAGAAAGTAGGTAATGTTTTTCCACATCTGTTCTTCTGTGACTTCGCCGTATTCAGTAAGGGGTTGGTCTTTAATCGCCTCATAGTTGAATGCGGTTACCAAAGCACCACCTCTTCCCTTGTGCGCCATATCCGTTCGCGCCCAGTTAATAACGGGCATCCAGTTGTAGCAGATGGTGTTCACACCAATCTTGTTCAGGTTGCGCATGAGGGAGATAAAGTTGTCTATCTCTTCGTCGCGACCCTCGACGCCCAGCTTCGCTTTGTCGAGTTGGGGCGTCCCCTCGAGTACTCGCCACCGTAGCCCGCGTTGTTCAAAAGCTTGTTTTACCGCTGTGACCGCTTCGAGCGTCCAGGGTTTTGCATCGTGCAAACCTCCTATGCCTGGTGCCGAGGGCGAAACCGCTCCCGTTATGCCCATTTGTTTCGACAACTCAATCTTGCGCTCCTGCAAGCCGTAGAAGTAAGCGAGGCAGAGATCTATGTTTGCTTCTTTCGCGAGCGTCACCGCGTTAACGTCAAACGCCGTCAGCGCCGACAAAGACGCACTCTTTCTAATGAATTCCCTCCGGTTACCCATACCTGAACTTTTATTGACATGGCACGACGCGCACCGCATGCGACAGCGGGGACAGTCATCGCTTCCGGCTAAGGTATCAAATGCAGGGAGTACTACACAGTATTTTATGATCAATGAGAGATGAAGATCATGCGTAGCGAAAGGGTGGTGTAGGTGGTCAGTTGTTAATCGTACTTCAATGATGGATTTAGCTGGTGCTGTTGTGTAATGGGATTAGGACGGTGTGCATGACAGCCACGAAGAAATCCATCACACGCGGAGGCTCGCGGAGCTTTTGAGTCTACGGACGTACGATCGTTGATTTTAGGTGATGTACCTAGAATATAGTTAGGAAAAGATGGCTCCTTGTAGGATTTTTCAATCCGGAGTTATAGGAGCACTGCGACTAGATCGTGAATGCTTCGACGCGACGCGTCGAGGCCTCTTGAAATGCGTTATCAAAGAAATGATACTTTAAGGTTCTCTGCGAAATTCCGTCGTTCAATTTGAGCGTTTAATCTCGATGCGTAGCATCGAAGCATTCACTAATTAGTCGCAGTGCTCCTGTGACTCCGGATTGAACCGTGCTACAACGAGCTATCCTTTTCCATTAATCTACAAAGTGTATCACTTAAAATCAATGATCGTACGTCCGTAGACTCAAAAACTCTGCGAGCCTCTGTGTGTGATGGATTTCTTCGTGGCTAACCTGCATACCATCCTATACGCTCACAACATCTACAAGCCCAGTTTATTCAATTCGACTTCCGGTGCCGTATTACCCAGCGCTGCCAGCATGCGCGCCGACTGCTGTGCGAGGAAGCGATCAAGACCACCATCGACACTTCGTCCATTTTCCAATTGCCACCTTAGCTCGGCAATGTGACAATCGAACAATGTCGAACAAAGGTTCACCGCGCTTTCATCGTCACCTAAGGCGCTGAATATCTCGGCGGCTTCCAGGTTGGCAAATGTGGGAAGCAGATGCGGAAGATAAAGGTTTGCCTTGGCGAATTGCATGACCGACAACGCGGTCCCGCGATCCTGAACGTCTAGAAATGAAATGGCTAACGAGTTAAACGACTGTCTTAGAGGGGATATCATGCGGAGGTTGAAGTCTTCGTAGTTGAAATGAATATCCGGGTTCAAGAGATTGGCGTAGTTCGCCTTTTCCATAAGGTTAGAGCGCATGGACCGCTTGTCAATGGCAATTTCTTTACCCGGAACCCTAAGGGGATCGAACCGGTACACGGCCCCTTCCTGCACAACATGTTCATTCAGATTCAGTCCGGCAGTGTTCAATGAAGTGAAGTTGAAATAGATGGGCCTTTTCCACTGATTGGAAATCATGATGTCGACAATGGCGAGAACACTCTTGGTAGCATAGTTTCCCTTTACATTTAATATCAGGCTGGAATGCCGCAGCGAATCTTCAGACGTATTTGAACTGGTGAGTTTTGGTCCCGCCTGTGACAGGGAATCGCCGCGCCTTATCAGCAATTTCTTTGATGGCAGAATCGTGAAATAGTCACCTGTCGATGACTGCATCCGCAGGGCTTTGTTGCCCTCCCTGATCAACTGCAGGTATTTTTTTGCGTCGATTCCCTCCTTGATTGTTTCCTGGATGTATAGAACATCGTTTGGCCCGTATTGCAAGTAGTCATTACGAGTCAACGAAAGCGAAAAAGGAGCAGACTGGTAGTAGGGATTACGCAATTGATTGACGTACCAGTCAGTGTTCAGGTAGCTCAACACCATGACGCGAACGTCGGTGCGAAATCCCTCCACTTCCTGGACGTACCACAACGGGAATGTGTCGTTGTCACCACCGGTAAAGAGAATAGCATTCGGGGCACAACTGGCCAACAGGTTTCGTGCATTGTCCACCTGGAACGTGCGTCCGGAACGGTCGTGGTCGTCGTAGTTCTGCACCAGCATCAGGACGGGTAGGCCCAATGTCACCAGAGCCACCAACGGTATGGCCAGGGCACGACGGGAAATCAGGTTTGCAAAAGCCACGAGCGACAACCCTACCCAAACACAGAAAGCGATGAATGATGCGACGTAGATGTAATCGCGTTCGCGGGGCTCAACAGGAGGTGAGTTCAGGTACAGGGCCAGTACCAGCCCTGTTATGAGAAATAGAGATAGGACGGCGATGAAACCCCTGCGATCATTTCGCCATTGAAAAATGGCCCCTGCAATGCCGGCCAGCAAAGGCAACATCCAATACTGATTGCGTGCCTTGCTGGTGTAAATGGACTTATTGGACGCCG
>DATHKA010000304.1:0-17115 GCA_035489615.1 Chryseolinea sp. | reverse complement strand
CACATAGACGGAAAAAATTACGGCCGCGTTGTGGGACTGAACCTGGGGGGTCTTAAACGAAATGGGTCAGTCACTCTCGGATACAACGCGGGCATTTTCAACAACAACAGCACAGCGACGGATGCCGGTCCGGAGACCTCCGGCTACTATTGGAGCCCACTGACGGTAGAACGGATCACGGTCACATTCGGCGATCCGGAATCGAAAAGCTATGCGATCAATTACGACGCGAACAATTATTACAGTAAGCGCAAAGGCATAACGATTGGGGGCTACGCTTCTCAACAGGGTCGCACGGACATCTTCACCTCCAACACGGCGCTGGGCTTCGACGTACTGTTTAACTATAAGGGACTGAACCTCGATGGTGAGTGGAGTTTACTGGAGCGTCACACCGAAGCAGCAAATTACCGTTCGGAAACAGGTCACGTTCGCGCCGGATATAACTTTGTGGTCGGCAAAAAGTATTTTATCGAGCCGATGTTCATGGCTATGGCCTTCAACGGCGACGACGGTGGTCAGTTTTCGGGAAGCGATCGTCAGTATGACGTCGGCGTAAACTGGTACCTTAATAAGAAGTTTTGCAAGCTGAGCGCGCATTACTGTTGGCAGGCGGGAAGCGGCGACAACAGCTACACCGATGGCGTCACCTTCCAAAAGGGAAATTTTGCCGCCCTGGCTCTTGTAGTCCTTCTGTAGTCACGCTAACTCAGGACCTCGTACAACGTAAGGGCTCTTGCCTTATTCTTGACGTTGACTTGCCCCGGCGAGCGACAGTTAAACGAGTTCTTGATCTTCTCGTAAGCGCCTTCGGTGATTATAATTTGCCCCTCACTCGCGACGCTCTCCATTCGTTGGGCGGTGTCAGACTGGCTCTATCTTGCTCTGGCCGCATACCCGACAACCACAAACAGCCATCAACAACACGATGAGGCTGACTGGCAGGATGAGGCTGCCTGAAAGATCTGGGTGACCATACAAGAAGATAAAAAAGACAGGATTCCGTTGAAGTCGCTCCGATCAGAAATTTAGGCGCTTTCTACAGCCACATCAGTAGCAATCTGCGCTATCCGGCGGAAGCAAGACGGATGCAGATTCAAGGAGTCGTCTGGGTCACATTTGCGATCGATTCCCTGGGCCGGCCGTTAGACGTCGTCATCAGTCGCGACGTTGGATTTGGATGTGGATCCGAGCTTGTGCGCGTTTTAAAAAGCTTGCCCGCGTCAACCGGTAAGGTGCTTACAAAAGAAACCTCATCCAATAAATTCCTCCTTCCCTGTCATTTCGGCCTTGGCCAACGATATATGCCTTCGGATGCTTCCATTGCTGCCGGGCCTGATGAATTCGTGCTCAAGGTGGTTGATATCACAGCAGTGGGCATAGAGCGCACAGGCAGCTCTCCCGGCGGAAGCAGTCAACCAGCAGCCGGCAGAGAATTTAGTATCGTTGCGTTGGATTCCTATGTGAGTCTGAGCACGGCACTCAAGAATAAGAATACTGCAAAGGTCTTGTCTCTCATTGATTATGGCTTGACAGAGTTCCCCGGAGAGATATTGGAACTCCGAAACCTGGAGTATCTCGACCTTGATGGGAACAAACTGAAGATACTTCCGGAAGACGTCGATAAACTCACCAGGTTAACAGGGCTATACTTATATGACAACGACCTGCACACCCTTCCTGCCAATGTGCAGCATCTCAGGAAGCTTAAGGCGCTCAGCCTTGCATCGAATCAATTTGAAAATATTCCCCCTGAAATCTTCGCCCTGGAGAAGATTGAGGAACTGGATTTGAGCGGCAATAGACTCCAGGTGTTACCTCCTGGCATCGGCGCGCTCAAGAATCTGCGCATTCTTGCTCTCAACGAAAATTCCCTCAAGAGTTTACCAGCAGAAATTCTGCAGCTAAAAAAACTCGAGCAGTTATTTATAAAAGGGAATCCCTTGAACGCCGACGAAGTTGCAAAGCTGAAAGCAATCTTGAAAAAAGTCCAGGTCGTTTTTTAATGCGTACAGTTCCCGATGGCTTAAGCAGCTTTTAGAAGGTTCCGGGTAGTGATGACAAAAAAAGGCCGTCCTCGAAAGAACGGCCTTCATCAGTTTAGGTTGAATTAGAATTACTCTTGTTCCTCTACCGGATCTGCATTAACGCCGATGTCACCGGCAGCAACCAGTTGGGCTCCCTGTTTCACCTTGACGTTGGCATCATAATTTTCCAATGCATCAAAAAAAGCAGCATCGCTTATTGTAAAATACTTTAAGGTGGCAAATGCTCCGGACTCTCCGCTAACATTGTCCAGGGTGCGGCTCACCGTGGATGATCCATCGGCAAGCGCACCGCTGTATATCTCGGAAACATACTCTGTTTCCGGATCTGTATTGTACAGTCCCATTTGTACGAGGGTTACCGTCGAACTGTATTTGTAAAATACAATCCGTCCGTAGATGTTATCACCTCCGGGATCTGCAGATCCCAGCGTGTATGCCTTGTAGGTTGTTACCGTTCCACCTCCCGAAATACCGTTGAGCGCGGGTTCATAGTATTGTTGCTCACACGACGACAGCACGCCTGCTATGGCCAATGCAGTGAGGAGGATTAGTGTGCGCATTATAAATTTGTATTTCATCAGATGCATGGATTAAAAGTTGAACATGATACGGCCATAGTAGTAAGATCCGTTGGACCCTTGCTGGTTACTATCGTACAGAGTAAAGTCCTGTCTCTCGGGACGGTAGATGTCGGGATACTTGTCGAAGATATTGCTGCCGCCCACCGACACCTTGAGGTTCTTTGTGAGGTCGTAGTTGAAACTTAGATCGAACACCCACTGGGGAGAGAACTTCTGATCGTAATAGTTGCCTTCTGGGTCGCTGGAGGTAGTCAAGGATGTTACCGAGCCGAAATAGGTGCTCCGAAGCATCGTTGAGAATTTGCTCTTGCGATAGGTTACTGAACCGATAAATTTCTGACGCGGTGTACCGTTCTCGAATTGCCCGACCGTTGCGCGGTCCAGATACTTTTCTACCAGCTCGTCATCCGTTAAATTCTCAACATTAAGATCAAGCGTTTTGCGGTTCACGATCTCGTTCTTTCCAAATATGGCAGCGAGGTTAAAAGTAAGCCCCGAATTTGCGCTGAGGCTCATGGAGTAGCTACCCACCAACTCGACTCCGCGTGTGCGTACGTCTGCACCGTTAACGAAGAACTGCGCTTCGCCCTCACCGATAACTTCATCGTAATTGTTGCCTACTTCGGCGGCATTGAAGTAACTCGTTCTGAAAATACGGTCATCCACGTCGATCTGATACGCATCGGCTGTGAATTCAAAACCTGGCAAAGGCTGAAAGGTCACGCCGACGGCGTAGCTCGTGGACTCTTCCTGCTTAAGCGTCTTGATGCCCAACACGCGAGCGGCCGTACTGTTCGTGGGATAGGTCGTCACATCAAATGGCTGAGGTACTCCATTTGCGTCTGGCGCGAATGCAGTGGCCGTGTGGGTGTAGTTAAGCTCTTGCAGCGATGGCGCGCGGAAACCGGTAGATGCAGATGCCCGTATGGAGAGCTTGTCCGTGATCATGTAGCGCGCCGACACCTTGCCGATTTGCACGGCGCCAAAGTCGGAGTAATTCTCAAACCGGACAGCCCCGGTAACCAACAGGTCTTCGGTCAGGTCCAACTCGGCATCTACATAAGCGCCCATTGTGGTGCGAAATTCGTCGCGCTCATTCTTGGGACCAAATCCAGCGAAGCATTGGCAGTTAGGGGATAGGTTTTTCACGGTTACTTCCTGACCCGCATTCACGTTAAGAGGGTCCCCGTTCTCGTCCACTATAGGCGCGCTGCTGGCATCCTGAAGCGGCATTCCGTCAGGTCCAACTAAAAGTCCATTTTCGATGACCGTGAGCACGCCCGCGTCACCATATGTGTAAGACTCTTCTTGTCCCTTCATGATCTTGTAGTTCTCGATGCGCATCTCCGCACCGAATGCGATGTTAAGTCCGTGAAGCACATTCGGGAAGTTGCGGGAAAAGTCGAGGTTAGTGCTGTTCTGTGTGAACTGGTGAACGCCGAGGAACATATTCACCGGAGTAAGCGATCCCATGGATGCATTCATAGTGTTTACCATACCCAGGCGCATCCGGTTTCTTCCGAAAGTGTTGCTGAAATCGACATTGAATCCGCCTATCTCGCTCTTGATGCCAATGGTATTGGAAAGGTCCGACAGATTAGATGTCATCTGGGGCCTGAATCCGTTCGGGTACAGAAGGTAGTTGAAGCGGTCAGTCTGTGCCGCGCGACGATAGTAGCATGAATAGCTTTCCAGGAACTTGTACGACGCTCCACCAAAACTGTACAGCGTGGTCTTTTCATTGATGTCGTAGCCTGCGTTGTAGAACATACTGCCCAATGTAATCGAAGGCATCCCGGCATAAACGGCAAAGTCCGCTCGCTCCAGTCCGCGTGCATCCATAAGTCCGTCCATCGTCATCAGTGATGAGATCTGGCTATCGTCGCCACTGGCCTGCGCAGCGGTGAGTTCGGGATTGGTGATCACAGGATTACCGTTCTTGTCGGTACGCTGGTTTAGTAAATAAGTGTCATCATAGAAGCCCCAGTCATTGACGAACGGACGAAGCGTGCTGCGCCTTTGTGTAACCTGACCTGAAACATTGAAGTATCCCTTATCGGCTATGTTGAATCCGTAGTTGGCATCGAACTGATAATTCAAACCGTCCGGATCACCACCCTTTGTTAGGGGTGCCGGCTGACCGTTGACCGTCGTGCCGCCCTGGTCAAGACCGCCATTACCCGAGTTCGCGTATCCGCCACCGGTAAGGCTACCGGTAAGTTTTCCCGTACCCTTCTTAAGAATGATGTTCACCACACCGGCCACGGCGTCGGACCCATACTGCGCAGCGGCCCCATCGCGGAGGATTTCAACCTTCTCAATTGCCGATGCGGGGATTGTCATCATATCGACGGAGGTGGACGGACTGCCCACGGCTGTAGTGGTAATTAACAATGCTGACACGTGACGACGCTTGCCGTTGATGAGTACGAGAATCTGATTCGGTGCCATGTTGCGCAACTGCACGGGATCTACGTGCGAATCGAGATCACCACCCTGCGACCGTACAGCGGTGAAGCTTGGCGCGAGATAGGCAAGCATCTGTGCCAGGTCGATTTGCGGCAAATCACCCATGACTTCCTGAATGTCGATGACATCGACAGGCACCGTTGATTCAAGCACCGTGCGCCCAACGTTACGGCTACCCGTAACAACGAGCTCGCCCAATTCGCTGAATGCTTCAACCATCTTAATATCGATTACAGATGAAGAGCCCACCGGTATTTCCTGCGTCTGGAATCCGATAAAGCTGAATACCAGGATGTCCGACCCGCTTGCTTCCAGCGAGTACGAACCCTGCGCGCTGGTGACCGTCCCTCTCGCTGTATTGCCTTTAACAAACACGTTAAGGCCTGCAAGAGCTTCGCCGTCGGTGCTCGCCGTGACCTTACCGGTAACCGTTTTAAGCTGCGCCTGGACACTGATCGTAAAGGCAAGACACAACGCAATTATTAATGAAGTTCTTCTTTGTAAAGACCATTCCATTTTCATGATTTTTAGATTTTAGACAAAGCCTTTCCACCTCCGCATTTTGTTAGACAAATGGCAGTGAAAGGGCAGTATGAGACAAAGCAGATCAGCGACGCCCCATTTAAGAGGTGCCTGGTCCTTGAATCCGGCAACGCCGGTACTGCGAACAATTACAGGTGGTGACGCCCTGGCGGGAAACGCTAAGGTGAAGCGTAGTGGGTTTGCATAGATAGGTTTGGTTTAGGTTATGAGGTATGGCGTTTTGGTCGGTATGGATTTTTGCACCGGCATCGGTGACGCATAGACGCGCCGTTGTAGCAAGATTTTTGACGCGGAGGCGGTTCCGGACACATGCGCGTGGGCATGTTCCTCCCGCATCGACAGGTAGGATCGATACACATAATTCTCGCGGTTAGGTCGGCCTATCGAACATAACGGAATAAAATATCGATTCAAAGCTCATTAGTAACATTTTATTAAACAATTCATCATATCAACAAAATATAATTCTGTTGCAACTCATAATCAATCGTTTGAAATGGGTATTCAATCGTGTACTGTTCTGCGTTTCATTTGAAGAAACAATTCCTCCTGTCGATAATTTATCTTTAAAAGACGCTCGTAGTGGTCAATACGCTGAGCGTGATAGCAACCTTTTTTTTCTATGCGCACTTCGTTGATCGTACTCAGTATTTCCTTTATCGCAAATTTTTTCCTTGGCGCTCAAAATCTTCCGCCCATTCTGAAAGCCGTCAAACCCAAAAGAGGAATTTACACCACCTTCGACGAATTCCTCGAGAAAGGCGAACAAATACTGGGGGGTATGTGATGGCGATTCATCACCTTGTGCTGGTCGGTACAATGCGCAACATTTCCTGTCAGCGTCGAAGACACAAACTACTTTCAGTGTTTGTATCGCGAAAACGACAAGCTGCAGCTACTTCCGCGCGATGCTAAGGAGGGAGAGTACTACTTACGTCAGCTTAAGTACCTGTCGGAACATCCCCAGTAATAGGTCTATCCTACGAATGCAGCTCTGATCCGGTCAGCAACGACTTTCAACTCGTCCTGCGTGGGCTTAAGCTTCGGTCGGGTAAAATTTAAATCGTCGGCGCTGTTCATGGGTATGAGGTGAACGTGGGTATGAGGAACCTCCAATCCAACTACCGATACGCCTATACGCGTACAGGGCACCACCTGTCCGATGGCCAAGGCGACCTTCTTTGCAAACAGGTGGAGGACCGTCAACGTGGAATCATCAAGCTCGAAGATGTAGTCAACCTCCTTCTTGGGCACCACGAGCGTGTGCCCCAATACCAGGGGATTGATATCCAGAAATGCAATGCATTGATCGTCTTCGGCCACAATGTGCGCCGGAATCTCGCGACGAATGATCCGGGTAAATATGGAAGGCATAAAAAGATCAGGCCGAGATGTCCATTACCTCAAATTCGATCTCACCGGCCGGTGTGATAATCTTAGCCAGTTCGCCAACTTTCTTACCCAGCAACCCTTTGCCTATGGGCGACATCGTGGAAATTTTTCCCGCCTTCAAGTCCGCTTCTTCTTCAGACACCAGGGTGTAGGTGACCTTGGCGTTGTTCTTCTTATTCTTGATCGTCACGCGCGATAGAATTGAAACCCTGGAAGTATCGATATTGTTTTCATCGAGCAGGCGGGCACTCGATACGAGGTCTTCAAGCTGAGCAATCTTAGCTTCCAGATGACCTTGAGCATCTTTAGCCGCGTCATACTCGGCATTCTCGCTTAGGTCGCCTTTGTCGCGGGCCTCTGCAATCTGGTGGGCTATGTCGGTGCGTCCTTTTGTCTTCAGGAAATTGAGTTCATTCTTGAGCTTCTCCAGTCCGTCCTTGGTATAATATGAAATCTTCTTGCTCATGATCACCTATAAATTAATTGTCTGGTTAGTGCGCCATACAGGCATGCGCCGTTCGGCAGTGACAAAAAAAGAAACAACGGCCTCATCGCTGAGACCGTTGCCGTATACAAATGTAATACTTAATTGCTTTTATGCAAAAATGACGATGGCTAAGAACAACCGGGCCAGGTGTGCGTCAACCCGGGCGACAAATCAGATACCCACCAGCTCAGGAAGGCTGGCCTTTAGTTGCGACAGAATCTCGTCGTCGAACCGCGCTAAATAGAGAGTTTTCACTTTAGACAGCTGTTCTACAGTCAGGCCCTTTGCCCCTCGGAGATCTGCCTTATACAGGCTCACATTTTCAAAATCCGCACCCATGAGATAGCAGTTGCGCAGGTTGGCCTCCATGAGGAAAGCGTTGTTGAAGGTGGCCTTGATGAGGAAGGCATTTTCGAAATTTGCCTTGATGAGAAACGCATCACGGAAGTTTGCCCCGCTGGCATACGCCCCCTTCAGGTTCGCTTGATTCAAATTCGAATTCTCAAAATTCGTTTGATTCAGGCGCGCATTCTCCATAACGACTTCTATCAACGATGACTGCGATATGTTGGCCGAGTTGATATTAGAACCCGCCAGATTTACGTAGTTCAGATTGGTACGGGGAAGGTGGCAGTTCACCAAATTGACCTCATGTATCTTGTGCCTGTTGAGACGCTTAATATTACCCACCGTACGGAAGGCCGCTTCTTCCGACTCCCACAAGCGGAAGTCATCGATCTCATCCTTGTACGTGCGGATGCGTCTCCTGATCTCTCCGTTGTGATTCAGCCAAAAGATGAGAATACCGATCACGGCAATGTCGAAGATCATGCCGTGTGCTTCCGCCAGAATTTGCGGGATGAACGAATCAAACTCGTTCAGGTAATAGGGAAGACTCAACCCCACTACAAGCAGGGTGATTACGATGAGGACGAGCGTAGACGTCAGCAACGGCTTCTCAATAATCGCATTGAAAAGCTCTTTGAGCTTCTTCATTCGCTGTTGTAGGTAGCGCATACTGGCCGGTCGCTGATTGGTTGAGATTAAGCCTGCGAAAGCAGTTTGATCTTATCAACCAAAGCTACGTTTATTTTCACATGTGATTCAAACGTCCAGCCTGCAATATGGGGGGTGAATATTACATCGGATCTTTTACGCAAAAAGTTAAAACTGGCCGCTTGCTCAGGCGTAAGCCGGTCGAGTTTCTCATTTTGAAGCACGTCCAACACCGCCCCGCGCAATAGTCCCGTTTGCAGTCCTTCCGCCAATACGTGCAGTTCAACAATCTCACCGCGCGCTGTATTCACCAGAATAACCGGCTTTCGGAATCGCTGCAAGTATTCGCGCGTCACCATCCCCCTGGTTTCCGGGGTCAGGGGAATATGCAGGCTCAGAATGTCGGCATTTTCCCAAATCTGGTCCATGGAGCTCTCCTTACAATAGGTGTCTGAAAAGGTCCTTTTGTATTTGTCGAAGGCAATAATGTTACATCCAAAGCCAGCTAATCGTTGCGCGAAAGCTCTGCCCATGTTGCCGTAGCCGATTATACCCACCGTCTTGGACATCAATTCTTCGCCGCGGTTAGCCTCCCGCTCCCACACCATTCCCCTGACCTGACCATCAGCTCGAGGAATGTTGCGCATAAGGCTAAGCAATGTGCCAACGGTATACTCGCCAACTGCGTCGCGATTACCTTCCGATGCATGTAATACGGCAATACGGTGGCTTCGAAGATACTTCAGGTCAAGGTTGTCCACGCCTGCACCAGCGCGACCAACGAAGCGGACGGTTGGGGATGGGCCTAACAGGTCACCGTCAATCACCGTTTTGCTCCTAACGATCAGCCCATCATAGCTCGACGCGATCTCCTTAATGCGCGCGCGACTTATTTCCGGTTGATAATCAACCTGCCACCCAATATCCTGCATCAAGGAGAACAAACTCTCATGCATCGGATCGATAACCAGGCAAATGCGCGAATTCATCAAAGCATAAAGTGAACCGTGATAAAATAGACCGTCAATCCCAACAGATCGTTGGTCGTCGTTATAAACGGACCCGCGGCAAGCGCTGGATTAAAACCAGCCTTACTCAATATAAGCGGCGTAACGGTACCGATAAACGACGCAAACAGAATCACACTGAACAAGGCGATCGATACTACCAGCGAAAGCTCGTACTCGCCAAATAGCACGATGTTGGCGGCAAATACGAGGCCCGACAGCACAATGCCATTCAAGAGTGCCACAAAGAATACCTTTAATAGTCGTTTCCAAAGCCCCTCGTCCACAAAGTCGGGATTGGCAAGACTTTGCACGATTAATGAGGATGACTGTATCCCCACGTTGCCCCCGGTTGCCTGAATCAATGGCGTGAAGAAAGCGATGGCTGTTATCCGGGCAAGCTCGGCTTCAAATAGTCCCATGAACTTGGCATTCATCAGTCCGCCGAGAATACCAATGAGCAACCAGGGCAAACGTGCACGCGTATTCCGCCACACACTGTCGTCTTCTTCCACCTGCTCGCTGATACCGGCCATTGCCTGACGTTCGGCTTCGGCCTGTTCGGTGATTACATCCACCACGTCGTCGATGGTAATCCGACCCACCAGCTGCCCCTGAACGTTAACCACTGGCATAGATTCCAGGTCATACTTCTTCATGAGGTCGGCCACCTCCTTATCGGACAAATACGTTTCAACTGCTACGCCTCCCTTCTCGGTAATATCCCCCACGATCGTTTTGGCATCTTTCAGGATGAGGTCCTGCAGCGCGACGCGTCCTAACAACGTGTCGTTTTCATCAACCACGTATATCGCGTAAAACCGGTCAACATTCTCGGCTTGTTTTCGGATTTCCTCAATGCACTCTACTACAGTCCAGTAATAGCGAGCCTTGATCAGCTCTTTCGCCATCAAACCGCCGGCCACATTCTCTTCGTAACGCAAGAGCTCAGTTACCTGTATCCTAAGTTCATTGTCGAGACCCGACAAGACCTGTTCGCGTTCCTTGATGGGGAGCTCGTTGAGGATATCTGCTGTATCGTCGGACGCCAGCAGGTTCAGCAGTATAATAACCTCTGAAGGAGAATATGCCTTGAGAAATCGCTTGCGCGTATCCGGGTCATGATCCCGAACGATTTCCGCCTGCACTTCGACAGGAAGGAGGTCCATGACATACTTCGCCTCGTCAGCGTTGAACTCATAGAGGAGCCCGGTAATGTCGGCCGGCTTTACATCCTCCAAAGTCTTTCGAATGAAATCGCTTTGCCGGTGATCCAATGCCTCCTGGAAGCGATCACGGAACTCCTTCGTCAACTCAAATTCAACCAGAGGCTCCTCCACGACGTTGTTCTATTAGCAAAGTGAGTGATACAAACTCCTCGACCGACAATTGCTCGGCTCGCTTGTTCATGATCTCAAGGGCTGAAATTTCGGCTGGCAAATTTAGATTTTTTAAGGCGTTGCGCAAGGTCTTGCGACGCGTATTGAACGCCTGCTTAACCACGCGAACAAACATGACTTCATCACAGGCAAGTCGCTGCACATCGTTGCGTTCTAATCGGATCACGGCCGACATTACTTTAGGTGGCGGCGTAAACACACCGGGCGATACCTTGAACAAATAGTGAATGCGAAAGAACGCTTGCAACAAGACCGACAAAATTCCATAAGTTTTGGAACCGTGCGACGCGGCCATCCGATCAGCCACTTCCTTCTGCAACATGCACACCACCTGATCTACGGTATCGCGTCTTTCGAGCACCTTGAAAAATATCTGCGATGAAATGTTGTAGGGGAAATTACCAATCACCGAAAAGCGACCGGGAAATACCGTCGTCAAATCCTTCTCCAGCACGTCGCCCTCGATGATTCGTCCTTCGAGTGATGGAAAGTGTTGTTTCAGATAAGCGATGGAGTCCCGGTCGATCTCAACCACACGAAGGTCAACATCGGACCGTTCCGTCAGGTACTTGGTGAGCACGCCCATTCCCGGACCGATCTCCAATACAGGCATGGCATCGCCTTTAAGCACCAATGAGTCCACGATACGCCGTGCAATCTGCTGGTCATGGAGAAAGTGTTGTCCTAAAGATTTCTTGGGTCTGACCTTATACATTCACGGTATCCCTATACATACGGCACAATCTACAAGGAACAGATAGATATTTTTGCTAAATCGCCAAGATATTGAACACAGACCATGACGCAAACAATTAAACCACGCATCGGAATTACCCTCGGTGATGTAAACGGCATTGGGCCAGAAGTAGTCATCAAGGCACTGGCCGATAACCGTGTTTTGAACATGGTCACGCCCGTGGTGTACGGATCGGTTAAGGCGATATCATTCTACAAGAAGCAACTCAACATTGAAGATCTGCATTATAGCCAGGTAAGAAACAAAGGACAATTATCGCCCAAGACGATAAATGTGGTGAATTGTTGGGAGGAGACATTGGAGATCACGCCCGGCAAAGCTTC
This sequence comes from Chryseolinea sp., assembly GCA_035489615.1. GTDB lineage: Bacteria > Bacteroidota > Bacteroidia > Cytophagales > Cyclobacteriaceae > Chryseolinea. The sequence goes on along the minus strand of DATHKA010000304.1, from coordinate 5,112 downwards.
GCCCGCGTCTGGCAAAGCTGCCCTGGTTGCGTTGAAGAACGCCTGCGAAGAACTGAAGGATGGAAGTATCGATGCGCTCGTGACAGCGCCCATTGATAAGAGCACCATTCACAGCGATGAGTTTCCTTTCACGGGGCACACCGAATTCCTCACGCAGTTTTTTGGCGCAACGGAGAGCCTAATGTTCATGGTGAGTGACGTTCTGAAAATTGGATTGGTCACGGAGCACATACCTATCAAGGACGTAGCATCGGCGATAACACGGGAAAAGATTGAGGCCAAACTGGCGATCATGGAACGCTCTCTGAAGAAGGACTTTGGCATTAGCAAACCTAAAATTGCCGTGCTCGGCCTGAATCCCCATGCCGGCGATGGTGGTTTGATTGGCCAGGAGGATGAAACAATTATTAAGCCGGCCGTAGCCGACAGCCGGAACAAGGGTAGACTTACCTACGGTCCGTTTCCATCCGACGGATTCTTTGCTTCGGGCGCCCACGCGAAATACGACGCCATATTGGCCATGTATCACGATCAGGGATTGCTGCCCTTCAAAACCTTGGCGTTTGAAGAGGGCATAAATTTCACGGCCGGGCTGTCTGTCGTGCGCACTTCCCCGGATCACGGCACCGCGTACTCGCTGGTCGGCAAGAACCTGGCGAACGAGCAGTCTATGCGCATGGCCATATACCGGGCGGCGGACATCTTCAAAAGCCGAAACGAGCCTTCTGTAGAAAAATGAGTTAATTCATAGCAGTTTCGCCCCTTGTGCCGATCGGCACGAGGGGATTTTGTTTTTAGTCCAGATATTTAAGTTAGTTGACATGGATATCGTTACGAAGAAACAACTCAACATCCTCATCCAGCTCGCAGAAGCGGACAAGCATTTCGCCAAAACCGAACGCGATATGATATTTCGTATTGCCAAGGAGCGCAAGTTCCCGGAAGAAGACGTGAACGAGCTTATTCGCAACCCACAGCCAATTGATTCGCTGGGTGCGCTGTCGCTGGACCAGAAATTCGAGTATCTGTGGTCGGCCATTGAGATGGTTTTTGCAGACCAGAATGTGTTTGAAAGCGAAGTTATTTTCTGCAAGAACATTGCCATCAAACTGGGCTTCAAAAAGGGAATAATAGACTATTTTATAGAACACTACGGGCATAAAACGACCTTAGAGTTCAAGGAAGCCGCCCTGGCTGAATATATTTAGTAGGCCGTAGGGCAGCCCTACGGCTCCGCATGCCGCCCTACGGCTCCGCAGGCTGCCCTACGGCTCCGCAGGCTGCCCTACAGCTCCGCAGGCCGCCCTACGGCTCCAAAAATCCCACCTTCCCTCCTTTTCCAGCACTTTCTTGAGTTTTCTGATTAATTCTCATAAATTTGCCGACTAATTTTTAATGCCCGGTCAGGGTTAAAAGGGGTTGGGGGCTTACCGTGTAAATATTGTCGGCCTGAGCAATAAGGTCCACCATTTTCACTACGAAATTGGGGGTTCCCTGTTCCAGGTATACGGTACAGACCTCGTGTCGGACGGCACGTTCGAGGTTGATGTGAGCCTGGACAAGCGCGAGACGTTCCTGGAAGCGGATTTCAGCATTAGGGGCACGGCGCACCTGATCTGCGATCGGAGCCTGGAACCTTTTGATTATCCGATAAATATGCGCCGAAAGGTGGTATTTAAGTACGGCGACCAGGACGAAGAAATTACGGATGAAATTATAGTCATCCAACGCGATGCGGCGTGGATCGAACTCGGCCAGTACTTATACGAGTTTATCGCCCTGGGTATTCCGTTGAAAAAACTGCACCCGCGGTTTCAGGAAGCGGAAGAAGAGGAAGACGACGATAGCGAAGGCAAGATTGTATACTCGTCGGGCGGGTCGGAAAGTGCGGACGGCAATGGCCGCGAGCCAGGCGACGGCGACAGTGACGACGACGTTGATCCGCGGTGGAATGCTTTAAAAAAGTTAAAATAAATAGTTTTTAGATATGCCAAATCCCAAACGTAAAACCTCGAAAACGCGTAGAGACAAGAGAAGAACGCACTATAAGGCTACCGCCAAGCAGTTGACTGTTTGTCCTACTACCGGAGAGCATCACCTCCCGCACCGGGCTTTCTGGCATGAAGGCAAGCTTTACTACAATGGTAAAGTTGTGATGGAAAAAGAAGTGCTGGCCTGAACGGAATGACGGCAGCTTTTTCCGCCGGACTCGTATCGATTACGAACATTGCCGAGCGTATAGTGAACGACAAGTTGCTATGCTGTTATCGGTTTACTTGTGATGGAGCGCCCATGCATGGCAAGGTGCGCCTTCGTTGCATATGTTGTAAATGAATTTGACGTCATTGTGCTCGGTTGAGAGACCGGGCATTTTGTTTTTTGGACTTAACTGTGCTTAACTCAACACAGCATTCAACACCTACAACGCTATGACCAAGATCAGAGCAGCAATCACCGGGGTCGGCGGCTACGTGCCCGACTATATTCTTACCAATCGGGAACTCGAAACCATGGTCGACACCTCCGACGAATGGATCACCTCCCGAACGGGTATCAAGGAACGCCGCATCCTCAAAGGCGAAAACAAAGGTGTTTCGGTGATGGGTATTGAGGCGGTAAAAGAACTCATCGCCAAGACAGGACTCGATCCAAAGGAGATTGACCTGCTCCTCTTCGCTACGGTAACTGCCGATATGACGTTCCCGGCAACTGCGAACATCGTGGCCACCGAAGTAGGCGCCGTGAATGCCTTCAGTTACGACATCAGCGCTGCCTGTTCCGGGTTTCTTTTTGCGCTTTCTACGGGTGCGAGCTATATCCAGTCGGGTATGTATAAGAAAGTAGTAGTCGTTGGCGGCGATAAGATGTCGGCGATCATGGACTACACAGACCGCACAACCTGTATCATTTTCGGCGACGGTGCTGGCTGTGTGTTACTCGAGCCAACAACAGAAGACGTGGGTGTTATTGATTCCATTCTCCGAAGCGACGGAACAGGAGAACAATATTTACACATGAAGGCGGGAGGAAGTCGTATGCCAGCAACACATGATACAATAGACTCACGCAAGCACTTTGTTTATCAGGAAGGTTCGTCCGTGTTCAAGTTCGCGGTTACCAACATGGCTGAAGTGTCGGGACAACTGGCAGAACGAAATCAACTCAATGCCGAAAACATATCGTGGCTGGTGCCCCATCAGGCGAACAAGCGTATCATTGACGCAACCGCGTCACGCATCGGCATCACCGAAGACAAAGTGATGATGAACATTGCGCGCTATGGCAACACCACAGCCGGCACTATTCCCCTGCTGTTGTGGGACTATGAGAAACAGCTTAAGAAAGGAGACAACCTCCTGATGGCCGCGTTTGGCGGAGGGTTCACGTGGGGTGCCGTATTCGTGAAGTGGGCGTACAACGGCTGATGCTCTCCTATTCTTGCAATTAATCAATTCATTTGTAACTTAAAGACTAAATTTTCCTATGGCGACTGTTTCGGATTTGAGTAAAGGTAACTTCGTACGCTATAATGGTGAGGTGATGCAGATTGAAGAACTGCAACACCGGACGCCCGGAAACCTTCGCGCTTTCTATCAAATCAAAATGCGCAATGTGCGCAACGGCAAGGTCGCGGAGAATCGTTTCCGGCCGGGCGATGAAATAGAAATCCTTCGCGTTGAAACCAAGGAATATCAATACCTGTACGCCGACGGTGAAGCGCTTGTCTGTATGGACAACGTTACCTTCGATCAAGTGTACATCGACAAATCCCTGCTGGGCAACGCGGTGAACTACATCAAAGAAGGAGTGACTTTGTTGATTGCCTTCGAGAATGGAGAACGTGCCATTACTGCCGAACCGCCTAACCATGTCGTTATGGAAATCCAATACACGGAACCTGGTCTGCAAGGCGACACCGCCACGCGTACGTTGAAAGCGGCAACACTTGAGAATGGTACCGAGGTGCGAGTGCCGTTGTTCGTAAACACCGGCGACAAGATCAAGATAAACGGCAGCACAGGTGAGTATGTTGAACGCGTAAAATAATCGGCTATGAGCAAAACGAAAGGTTCAAAAAAGGAAGCCACACCAGTACGTGTCATTTCGAAATCAGAGTCGTCCAACCAACCTGCCATGAAAACATCTGAAATACGTGATCTTATAGATTTCATCTCGAAGTCAGGACTGAACGAGGTGAACATCGAAACCAAAGAATTGAAGTTAAGCATCAAGCGCGAGCCAGATCAGAAGGTGTTCAAATCAACGCCGATCATGCAGGCAGCAATGCCAATGGCACAACCAACGGTATCGCTACCGGCCGCAACCGCCCCCACCTCGAAAGATGGCGCATCTGCGGCTTCCGGCGCCGGAAAGAAAACGGTCGAAATCAAGTCGCCGATGATTGGAACGTTCTACCGCTCCGGGAATCCCGACACCCCTCCGTTGGCATCGGTTGGCGACAAAATATCCACTGGTCAGGCGGTGTGCATCATCGAAGCCATGAAACTCTTCAACGAAATCGAGTCGGAAGTTTCGGGTACGATCGTGAAAGTGATGGTGGAGAATGCTTCGCCCGTTGAATACGATCAGGTACTGTTTGTTGTAGAGCCTGATTAATTAAGGGTTCATCAACTGGATAATCCGTTTCATCTAAACTGATTCTTGTGTTTAAGAAAATACTCATAGCCAATCGCGGGGAAATCGCGTTGCGGGTTATCCGCACTTGCCGGGAAATGGGCATCAAAACGGTGGCCGTTTATTCTACCGCCGATCGGGAAAGCCTGCATGTGCGTTTCGCCGACGAAGCCGTATGCATTGGCGATGCGCCCAGCAAAGACTCTTACCTCAATATCCCGCGCATCATTTCTGCAGCGGAGATCACGAATGCCGACGCTATTCATCCAGGATACGGCTTTCTTTCCGAGCGTGCCGAATTCTCCGCCATCTGTCATGAATACGGCATCAAGTTCATCGGCCCAACACCGGCCATGATCGACGCCATGGGTGACAAGTCTACCGCCAAGGATACTATGAAAAAGGCGGGCGTACCAACGATTCCCGGATCGGACGGATTGCTCGACAGCATCGAGCAAGGTATAACGCTGGCCAAAG
>DATHKA010000303.1:0-7149 GCA_035489615.1 Chryseolinea sp. | reverse complement strand
ACTGAAATTTGCATCATCATGACGGCCCTTTGCCTTGATTCATTGTGATAGACCAAAACTTATAGAGGTATGGAAAGTTTGAACCAACAGATGTTAAAGGCAGCCATGCAAGGTGACCTCGACGCAGTAAGGACACTCGTTTCTCAAGGTGCTGATATTAATTACCGCGACAAGTGGAGCAACACGGCCATATTCTCCGCAGCATGGAACGGTAACGTAAAGGCGCTTGAGACTTTTTATGATTTAGGAGCTAACCTGGATCTCGGCGACGCGAACCTGCTGTGCAACGCTGCGTTTAATGCGCAGGTTGAGTCCGTCAAATGGCTTATGCAAAAAGGAGAAGATTCAAATTATACCTTGAAAGAAACGGGTGAAAATGCGTTGCACTACGTCATCTCCCAGACGAACAACATGGATGCAAGAACTGAAATTGTTAAGCTTTTAGTGAACAGCGGAACGGATGTAAACAAGAGGACAATTCCGGGCCGTGTAACGCTCTGCTTCATGCGTGATGCTTTTCTCAAAGGCGAAGTACCACTGCATCGTGCCGCAGCGTACGGCGATGAGGCGATGATTAACGCGCTTCTGGAAGGTGGAGCTGACCCATCCACGAAAGACAAAAATGGAGATACACCCATTTCCTGGGGGAGCTGGCATCTGAGGCCATCCAGTGTGTTGAGGTTGTTGGTTTATGGCGACGTAACTATATAGTTGCGTCAGCTAGTACCTAACGAACCCCGGCGGTTTCCCGTAAACGCGTTTCTGTTAACGTCTCTCTGACAAACGGCTGCTTCTTCCAATAGGTGAGGCTGCGCCAAACCCACTCCATCGGGCCAAATCGAAAATACCTCAACCAGATCGTGCTTACGATCAACTGAAAGATCCAGATACCGAATACCACGTAGTAGAGTTGATACCGTTGCAATTCGCCGAACTTCGCCAGTCCGTATCCAAGAAAGATGAAATTACAAATCAACGATTGTGAGATATAGTTGGTGAGTGCCATCTGTCCTACTGCCGCCAATGACCGTTGCAGAAAGGGAAGCCAGGCAGATTTGATGAACAGCATGATCAAGGCAATGTGGCCGCACATGTTGGCTACTCTTCCAACATGATAGGTCATCGAGCTTTCGTCGAACGAAAGAACAGAGAACTGATTCTTCAGGATGTGCGTGGTTTCAAAATAGTTTACGGTAATACCGATTGTGTAACCAATCAGCGCCATAAGCAGATAGTAACGGTAGGAGCGGGAAGCTTGCAATACACCAAGTTTCAGGAAGGCCATTCCCAGCAGCATCATCGCCAAGGTATCGAACGCTCCAAGGCGGTAAACAAACATCGTTTGCATATACTGGTGGGCAGGTACCGTGTGCATCACAATGCTGAAGTAGCCCTTGTGCATCTCCGCGATCTCTTTGTCCATTTTTTCCTTGCCCGGCTTGCGTTCTTTCAAGGTTTCATCCCACGTGGAAATTGCTGCGGTTTCTTCTTCAGTTAAGGTGTTGCCGTGGGATTTTTTGTCGCCGGCAGTCGCTGCTTTTTCATATTTGTCACGCGTATTGAAATAGTCACTCACATTCCACAGAGTGGCCAGTGAAAGAAAGATAACGGCTCCGATGATTAGCTTTCTCGGCGAGAGGTGTCTGAAGCTAAAAGCGATCATTCCAATTAAACCGTAGGTATAGAGGATCTCCCCGGTCCACAGCAATAGATAACAGTGGATAATGCCAAACAGGATCAACCACACTAACCTTCTAAAGAAGAGGTCGACAATGTTACCTGAACGGGTGTCGCCCGACCGATTTGTGAATAATAGGATACCGGCACCAAACAGCACGGAAAACATGCCTCTCATGGTCCCTTCGAAGAATACAGAATTAATCCACCAGACATGCCGATTCCAGCCGGTAGCACCTCCGTTTATCGTGATATCTTCGTACGACATGTATAGCCCGAAGCCGGCAATGTTCATCAACAGGATGCCACACACGGACACGCCGCGGAGTGTGTCTATGGCATTGATCCGGTCAGCCTTTACAGTAGGGGTGAGGGTAGATTGGGGTATCATGAGGGCTTTTTTTGAGGGTCTTGCCGACAATAGTCAGGCGTGGGTAGTTATTGTCATAGTGACTATATCTCGTTCGCAACCCGTGGTCCACGGGAAATGCGAGAGTTGAATACCTGCGTTGGGGATTGTTGTTGCAAAAGATAAGCAATGTTCGCCGGGAAATCCAACGGGATTCAGCAGTGCTCCGAGGCGTTGAGGAATGAGCAGCTACATTGAAAACATGCTGATCCGCGCGGATACTTTTTTGTGGATATTTTTCCCCGATGATAGAAACTAGATCTTTTTTCTTCACGCCATCACGCCCTTGAATGATTTGGGCTTCAACCGCCAAAACTTTGCGCAATGGCCTGAAAGCAATTCATAATCAATAGGTTACGTAAACGGCAAATCCGGAGCACTTCACTCATTACGGGCTTGGTACGTTGCTTGAAAGACTTCAGCGACTAGCGCTTTTTGTAACCCTATCGCAGTAAACTCATGGCAAAAGCTTCAAAGCAAAGCAAATCAAATGACCTGCATGACAAGCAAGTAAAAAAATCGCGTACCGGGATAAACGGACTCGATGAGGTGACCTTTGGAGGCCTGCCTCAGGGTCGGCCGACGCTGGTATGCGGCGGTCCGGGTTCCGGTAAGACTTTGTTCGGCATTGAATTTATTGTTAACGGCGCCACGCTATTTGATGAACCGGGAGTGATCATCACCTTCGAAAGTCATATTGGTTGAGGACGACGAAGATGACAAGGATTTGTTCAGCATTTTCTTTGCCAATCGAAAAGACATTAGGCTATTGCCGCCGGTCGGTAACGGTTTGGAGCTGATTGAATATCTGGACAACGCGAATTCCGAGGACGAACTTCCTAACTTGATCATATTGGATCAAAATATGCCCAAGATGAACGGAAAGCAAACACTGCAATTTCTTAAATCAAGCGTTCGATTTTCACAGATTCCCACCGTCGTTTATTCAACGTATGCTGACAGCGGCCTGGTCGGTGATTGCAAAAAGCTCGGTGCTATCATGGTTGCTGTGAAGCCCATTGATCTTGAGGGCTACCAAAAGATGATGGATGATTTCCTAACGGTTTGCCAGAAGTGCCATTTCGTGCCATAACCATCCGGTTTCACTTTCCTGACGCGACATACAAACACCTTCGGGCCGAGGTTTTGTCCGGTGTGGTTATTGAATTCCTTCTGATGTCATAACGATTCTCTTGAGGGACCCGTCGTCATTGTAGTACAGGCGATCGATACAAACCGATCGCCGGTAGCTTTTTCCTTCGGGCAGGGTACCGTTGTGGTAAAAGAAATACGATGCGTCCTTGAAGTCGACAATACCAGGTCGATTGGTCTCGCAGTTACCGGGAACTTCGTTTAGAATCCCCTTGAACTCCCATGGTCCATGTATGCTTCGACTCATCGCATAGCCGACCTTTTCCGGAAAGTCATAACCGAAAGCAACATAGTACCAGCCGTTGCGCTTATGGATATGCACACCCTCCTGAAATTTAGGCAAATCCACCTGCCTGATCTCCCCTTCGATCTCCGTTAGCTTGTCGCTAAGTCGTGCATAGTAGCAAATCCCTTTGCCCCAAAAGGTGTAGGCGTGGCCATCGTCATCGACGATTACTGAGGGATCAAAGTTCCGTCCTCCGGATTTCAGATCGCGACTGGTGATCAATGCAGACCCGCGTGCATCTGTAAACGGCCCGGTAGGTGAATTCGAAACAGCTATGCCGATCGCCTCACCTTCAATACTTCCATGCGTGAGCGATACGAACAGGTAGAATTTTCCATTGTGTACAAGCGCCTTCGAGGCAAAGGCATCGCGTCTTGCCCAGCTGAAATCCGTGGGCCTGAAATTTATTTCGTGTTCCTGCCAATGGATGAGATCGGCCGATGAAAAACATAGCCACTCGGTAAGAACATACCACGGATAATTTGGTGGTGCTTCGTCATGCCCTGTGAAGAGATATACCCGGTCGTCGTGAACGATCACGGGAGGATCGGAGGTTATTTGTGTCGAATTATTGGATTGCCTGTTGTTGACGTCTTCATAGCATGTCATGGTTTATGTCGTTACCAGGTATTGGCCCCGAGACACCTGGTTGTCCGCAAATTGTCGCACGACTTCTGCTCAGCAAAAAATAAAAAAGGGCATGGATAAAGCAAAAAACAAGAAGGATGCCCGGAAAATTGTCGTCGGTTGGCCAGGGTACTCGTCAGGGCATTTTCTGTGTCGCGATTAACAGAGTACTCGTTTCCTCAACGACGATCCCCGCACAATCAACTGCGTCTTTAAAATCTCGGTCTTCGGCGCGTTCAAATCGCCATCCGCCTCAATTTCACTCAGTAATAATTGCACCGTCGTCTTACCAATCTCATCCAGCGGTTGGGCGAGCGTGCTGAGCCCCGGCTCAATCAACGCCGACGTCGGCTCATTGCTGAATCCCACGATCGCCACATCGTCAGGAATACGCAGTCCCTTGCTCTTTGCCACCAGGATCGTTTCAATCCCGGCAGGATCGTTAACAGCAAATATGCCATCTGGTGGAGCCGGAAGTTCGAGTAACTGCTGTGCTGCAGGCCGTGCGTTGGCCCGGGTCAGATTATAGTACACGATGAGTTCATCATCTACAGGTAAATTGTAGTGACGTAAGGCATCGAGGTATCCTTTGAGTCTCTGCCTGCCGATCTGCAAGTTCTGCGGTCCGCCCAAATGCGCTATGCGTTTGCATCCTTGCTGGATCAAATGCTCGACGCCACGGTAGGCTCCATCATAATCGTCCACGAGCACCTTCGACACGTCGAGCCCGTCGCAGATGCGATTGAACATCACGACCGGGATACCCGCCCGCTGAAACTTGTGGAAGTGATCCAGGTTCTTCGTCTCGGCCGTTACGGAAGCCACTACGCCATCCACACGGCTTGACATCAGCACATTCGTGTTAGCGATCTCTGTCTCCAGCGTCTCATTCGACTGGCAGATGATCACGTGATAACCCGCAGGATTGGCTACCTGCTGCGCACCAATGATAATATAAGGGAAGAAACTGTTGATGAATTCTGGTACAATAATGCCAATCGTGTAGCTCCTGCTTTTGGCGAGTCCTAATGCCAGCAGGTTGGGTTGATAGTCCAGCCGGTGTGCCATCTCCAGCACGGCCTTGCGCGTATTGACGTTGATGTCGGCATGACCCTGAAGCGCGCGTGACACGGTCGACTTTGATACCTGCAACGCACTGGCTATATCCATGATCGTCGTCTGGTGCCTTCGGTGTGAAGGGGCTTCCACAATCAGCGTCGGCTGCGTGAAGTAAGACTCACACCTTTTACAATAGAATCGCTGCTTCCCACGAATGATGCCCGACTTGGCAATGGCATCCACCTCTCCACATTTAATGCACTTAACCATGGTCTATCACTTGGGCCGATGGGCGACAAAATCCATCGAACGCCACATGAAAAATAGCAAAAATTCGCGCTTCGAAAAAATGGTGTTAACGATTGAAACAGTTCGTTGCGACGATTGCTGCGACCTATCGAGAGCGGTTGCGAAAGCGCTCCCGGTACATTTCGAGACCTACTTTCAATCGATTTCATCAAAGGTTTATGTTCAGGGATTACATTTCAGCTCATAATTTTCAAAAGTTTATGAAGAAATGTTCTACTGAAACGCAGGTACTCGTGGTGCTGGGACTCTTCCTCGCGCTATTCGTCAGTCCACTTCGAATGTTCGCCCAGGGAGGACTGGTAAAGGGTACGGTGACGACAGACGCCGGCGAAGCACTGCCCGGCGTAAATGTGCTCATTAAAGGATCGACGCGCGGTACGGCCACGGATGGCAACGGAGTCTTTACACTCGGCGAAGTGAAGCCGGAAGAGGTGTTGGTGTTTTCGTTCATCGGTTACACGACACAGGAAGTGAACGCAGGTACGACGACCAACTTTAACATTGTGCTCGCGAGCGACGTGGAAACACTGAACGAAGTGGTGGTAGTAGGGTATGGTACGCAGCGGAAAATTGAAACGACAACGGCTATTGCGTCCGTGAAGGCAGCCGACCTGGTGCAAACGCCGGTGGCGAACGTGGCGCAAGGACTTCAGTCGCGGGTGGCGGGTGTGCAGATCACCCAGAACTCTGCGGCGCCAGGCGGTAACGTGAGCGTGCGCATCCGGGGGACGAACTCCATCAATGGCTCATCGGAGCCGCTGTATGTGGTGGATGGGATACAGATATCTAACAGTGGTGGCATCAACGATGTGAGCCCGCTGTCGACAATCAATCCCAGCGACATTGAGTCGGTCGATGTGTTGAAGGACGCTTCGGCTACGGCGATCTACGGTGCGCGCGGTGCCAACGGCGTGGTACTGATCACAACAAAGCGTGGAAAGAGCGGCGTTACGCGCGTGTCATACGAAGGATATTATGGTGTGCAGGAGGTGCGGAAGATGCTGGACGTAATGAACGGTTCGCAGTTCGCGCAAATTGAAAATGAGACATTCAAGACGCAGGTGTATGCGGATCCGGCAGCCGAGGGCAAAGGGGTGGATTGGCAAAATCTTATTTTCCGTTCTGCCCCGATTCAAAACCATCAGTTGTCGGTGAATGGCGGCTCGGAAAAGACGCAACTGGCGTTGTCGCTCAACTACTTCGATCAGGATGGGATTATCATCAACTCGAACTTTAAGCGTTACTCCCTCCGGTTAAATCTTGATCACCGGATCGGCGAACGGATTAAGATCGGAACGAGCATCATGGGTAGCTATAACGTGAACAACGGGACCACCACAGGTTCTCAAACCGTGGGCGATGCGGCTGTGGTGACGAATAGTATCGTGGGTGCGGCATTGGGCGCACCACCAACGCTGCTGCCTTACCGCGACGATGGAACTTTGTTTCCGTTTGCTGAGCAACGCGATGGTCGTTATCGCGAGGTGACTAATCCGCTGGGACTCGCCGCGATCAAGAATCAAACGGGCATCACCCGCGTGCTCGCGAACTTATATGGCGAAGCGGAACTGTTTCACGGACTGACCTACCGGGCATCCTTCAATGGCGACATACAATCCAGCCTGAAAGA
>DATHKA010000302.1:0-7250 GCA_035489615.1 Chryseolinea sp. | reverse complement strand
CCTCCCGGAGTGATCCCGGATCTTCTGTATAGGAGCAAGAAGTGGCAATAGCCAAAACAGCTGCGACAGCTATCCAGGATTTACAATAATTACTAAGCATTGTTATTTCGGTTTGTTTCTCTTCAGACAACCAAACAAACGCAGACCCCTATGGTGGGTTGGAAAAAATCAGGTGATAGGGTTAGAAACTCCGGCTGCCGTAGATTTGCTCCGAATACCGTAGTGGTATGCGATGATGTGATGGGTTGATGGCGATCGAATCGTCGGGGACTGTTGAATGGCGATCGAATCGAAGGTGTCGTTACGCATCAACGAACATTTTGTTTCACGAAACCGAAATCGTCTTCGCATTGACGAATTCCTTGATGCCCATCTCTGATAATTCGCGTCCATAGCCAGACTTCTTCACACCCCCGAATGGCAGCCGCTGATCCGACTTCATAAGCGCGTTAACAAAAACGGAACCTGATTCGATCTGACGTGCCACTTGTTCACCACGCTCCCGGTCCGTCGTCCACACCGAAGCACCCAGCCCATACCGGCTACGGTTAGCGAGCTCTATAGCATGTGCTTCATCTTTGGCGACAATCACCGCGGCCAAAGGACCAAACGTCTCTTCATCGAATGCCGCCATACCGGGCACTACCTGATCAATGAGCGTCGGCTGAAAATTGCCACGATCGCGTTCGCCACCTACCACCAGACCTGCACCGGCGTTGAGGGACTGTTTCAGTTGCTTCTCCAAAGACTCAGCGAGATCGACGCGCGCAACGGGCCCCATATTGGTCGATGAGTCGAGTGGATTGCCCTGCTTTATCTTTTTTATGGAATCTGCAAACCGGTGCAGGAAGTCGTCGTGAATATCCTTCACCACGATAAAGCGCTTTGCAGAAATACAGGATTGGCCCGCGTTCTGCATGCGCGATTGCGTCGCTACTTTGACCGTGAGGTCGAGGTCGGCATCGTTTAAGACCACAAACGGATCACTGCCGCCCAGTTCAAGCACGGACTTCTTGATGTATTTGCCGGCGATGGCAGCCACTTTACTTCCGGCCTCCTCACTTCCGGTTAAAGCCACGCCCTGAACCTTGTCGGAGGCCAGCACCGTCTCGACCGATTTATTTTCTATTATCAATGACTGAAACGCGCCGGCGGGGAATCCGGCCTGGCTGAAAACTTCTTCGAGCAGGAGCGAACAAGTGCTTACACTTGATGCGTGCTTAAGCAATCCAACATTGCCGGCCATTAACGCCGGTACCGCGAAGCGAATGACTTGCCAAAATGGAAAGTTCCATGGCATTACGGCCAATATCGCGCCCGTTGGGTGGAACGAAACCAGGCTTCTGCTGGCCTCGGTCTGGATTAAAATATCTTTCAAATATTCTTCGGCCCGTTCGGCAAAAAACTTGCAGGCCGCTGCGCTCTTTTCCACTTCCGCAATTGCCTCTGGCAGCACCTTGCCCATCTCCATCGCTATTGTCCGGGCATAGCGTTCCTTGTTTTGAATTAACACCACCGATGCGGCTAACATTTTTTCGCGGCGCTCGGCGAAGGTTGTTTTTCTCCATTTCTGGAAAGTCTGGCCGGCGAGCTCAATCTTGGTATTCAGTGCCTCAGCATCGAGCGTCTGAAACTCTCCGACCACGGATTGATCATAGGGATTTATGGTTGTAATCATATTGAACAAGTTCTAATGCTATGTGCCGGGTCTACTCCCATGCAAAATATACAATGTTTTGTGTTGCTCGAAGCTGTTGTGTCGAGTGTCTGTACAGGTAAAAACGGTTGGCGATGAGAAATAATTCCGTGACGGGTTACGTTGGTGGAGAAGCAAAGGGAGCAAAGTATTTTTACCGCAAAGATGCAAGGACGCCAAGCACCGCTAAGGTTGTGCCTGCGGCACACTTAAAATCAGTATTTTTTTATGCGAGGTTGAGAGTACAGCACCGGGGTTATCACTGTCATAAAATCGTCTTGCAACAGTAGCAAAAATCTTATGCGCCACCGGCGCATCTTCGCGGTACTTGGCGTCCTTGCGTCTTTGCGGTAAAAATACTTTGCTCCCTTTGCTCCCTTTGCTCCCTTTGCTCTCTTTTTTCTACCGGAGCTTATTGATGATTACTCACCACGCAATCCATTAAACGTGTAAAACCGAAGCCCATTTTGCGCGCCCTCCTCCAGGATGAATTCCAGCAACCCAGGATCAAACCGGTAAACCGAATCTCCAGCCGTGGCCGGCGTATGTCCGTACAACATCATCACCTCGCGTTTGGCAACCGATCGCTCAATTGCCTTCCTTACCATCTGCCTGGTAAGTCCACTGTTAACATCGATGCCTAACGCCAACAACTTGTCGTCGTTGTCAAAATTGTAAAATACATCGTCGAGGGAGGCGATGTCGGCATCCGCTCCCAAGACCGCTACCGACCTCACACAGTTAAATCTTTGCAGCAACAAGAAGTCGGTGAACCAATATTTGGCTCCATAGGGATAGGCAAAAGTAACGGGATCAAACCCGGCCAGCTTCATCACGTTGATACTGTGATCCACTTCATTATCGAGCCATGCGCGATAGCCATGCTCCTTGATATACGTTTCTGCGTTCACATGTCGCGCACCGTGACTGGCAATTTCATGTCCTCGTTCTGCGAGTGCCTTCAGCTTGCGAATTTCATCCGGACGCAGCGAGTCCAACTGCGTTACGAAGAAAGTCACGTGAGCCTGATACTTATCCAGCAGCGGTATCATCGCGTACCATTCATTGATCGTCCGGTCGTCGAACGACAAACAGATGCCAGGCGATCGATCGGTACGCGACGCACAAGAGATGAGAGCCAGAAAGAAAACCGGTACGAGGAGTTTCATGGGTCAAAAATAGCAAGAGGCTGCCCTTTTTGGACAGCCTCTCTATCTGATTCGCATGATCGGAAAATTATCCGATTGAAACGCGTCTGAATTCAGCGACGGTGAGACCTTTCGTCACGCTGTCGAGGTATTGCGCCACGGTCTTCGAATTGTCTTTCACGAAAGGTTGTGCAAGGAGCGTATTGTCCTTGAAGAAACGCTGCAGTTTGCCTTGCGCGATCTTCTCCACCATATTCTCAGGCTTGCCTTCTGCGAGAATCTGTGCTTTTGCAATCTCCAGTTCTTTCTCGATAACGCTTTTGTCGACTGACTTGTCGTCGACACCCAGGGGATTCATGGCCGCGATCTGCATGCCGACATCCTTACCTGCGTCGGTAACATCCTTGCCGTTCACACCTTTCAACGAAACGAGTACGCCAAGTTTTGAGCCCGCGTGGATATATGACACTACTGCCTCACCCTTCATGTGCACATACTCGCTCACTTCTACTTTCTCGCCGATCTTGCCCACCAGTTCAACGATGCGATCGTTGATTGTGAGATCGCCTACTTTAGCGGCAAGCAAAGCATCTTTATCAGCGGGTTTGTTGCTGAAAGCAGTATCCACGATGAGCTTGCCCAGAACCTGGAACTCTTCATTCTTCGCCACGAAATCAGTTTCGCAGTTCAAGGCAATGAGAACCGCTTCCTTCCTATCGTCGCTAGCTTTGACAAACACAGATCCTTCTTTTGCATCGCGGTCAGAGCGGGACGCAGAAACCTTCTGTCCCTTCTTGCGAAGTATTTCAATAGCTTTCTCAAAGTCTCCATCGGCTTCCGTGAGGGCCTTCTTGCAGTCCATCATTCCGGCGCCGGTCATCTGGCGGAGCTTGTTTACGTCTTGTGCAGAAATGGCTGACATAATGTGATAGTAATTTTCAGGTTATCGTTGTTGATATGGTTATAAACAAATCGTCCTACCAGCTTACATTGCAGCAAAGCGGCAGGACGATCATAAAAATTGAGCGTATATCTACTCTCTTATTTCGTTTCTTCTACGGCCTCGTCGACACGTCTCTTCTCGTCTTCGTCCTTCTTGTGCGCTGCATCTTCCTTGTCTTTCTTGCGCTCCATAAGCGACTCCTCGATCACCTTACTGATGTACTTGGTGAGGATAGAGATTGACTTGAATGCGTCGTCATTTGCAGGAATGGGGAAATCAACGCCCAAAGGATCGGAGTTGGTATCAACCAATGCAAACACGGGAATATTCAGCTTTTGTGCTTCGGTTACGGCAATGTGTTCGCGTTTTACGTCGATAACGAAAAGCGCCGCAGGAAGTCTGTTCAGGTCAGCGATACCGCCCAACAGTTTCTCCAACTTTGCCTTCTCACGCGTAACCATCAAACGCTCGCGCTTAGCGAGGTTGGTGAACGCTTCGTCCTTCATGAGCTTATCGATCTGAGAAAGTTTCTTCAGTGACTTGCGGATCGTAGCAAAGTTCGTAAGCATACCGCCGAGCCAACGCTCAGTTACGTACGGCATGTTGAGGCGTTTTGCCTCTTCCGTAACGATATCCTTAGCTTGCTTCTTCGTTGCCACAAACATGATCTTGCGGCCAGAGCGCACGATGTTGCGAAGCGCGAAAACGGCTTCGTCGAGACAAGCGATGGTCTTGTTGAGATCGATAATGTGGATGCCGTTGTTCTCCATGAAGATGTACTCTGCCATCTTCGGATTCCACTTGCGGGTAAGGTGACCAAAATGCACACCTGCATCCAGCAATTCCTGATATGTTAAGTTTTGAGCCATTGTTCTGCTGATTAACGCTTGCTAAACTGGAATTTCCTTCTAGCCTTCCTTCTACCCGGCTTCTTCCGCTCAACCATACGGGAGTCGCGGGTCATGAAACCTTCCTTCCGCAATGCGGGCTTGTTTTCGGGATTCAGCTCAACCAATGCCCTGGCAATCGCCAAACGCACGGCCTCCGCCTGACCTGTAATGCCACCACCTTCAACATTGACAGTCACATCGTACCCAGTCTCCGCTTTGACGGCCAGCAATGCCTGCTTTGCCAAAGTCTGATGGATCTCAGACAGGAAATAATCCTTAAGCGCGCGGTCGTTGACAATGATCTCTCCCTTGCCTGGCTTCATATAAATCCGGGCGACGGAGGTCTTTCTTCTACCGATGGTGTTAATGATCTGCATGTATCAGAATTTAATTTCTTTAGGTTGTTGCGCTTCATGGGGGTGCTCAGTACCAACATAAACGTGAAGGCTCCTGAACAATTCGCTGCCGAGGCGATTCTTAGGGAGCATACCGCGAACGGCGTGCTCGATCAGGCGCTCTGGGTGCTTGGCCCGGATCATGGTTGGCGTGTGCTCACGCTGACCGCCCGGATAGCCGGAGTGTGTGAAAAGCACTCGCTGCGTCCATTTCTTGCCCGTCATCTTTACTTTCTCCGCGTTGATCACGATAACGTTGTCACCACAATCAACATGTGGGCTGTAACTGGGCTTATGCTTTCCGCGAATGATGTTCGCAATCTGGCTCGCCACACGACCCAACACCTGAGAATTTGCATCAACTACGATCCAGCCCTTCTCTACAGAGGCCTTGTTGGCGTACGTTGTTTTATAGCTATTGTGATCCATTTTTTATTTAAATAATTCAATTACGATGCACTGCCCCTCAAAAAGGGACACAAAGGTAATTTCTCGTTATTTGAAATCCAAGCCAGGGGCCATTTTTGCTTATCCCGTGTTGACTCCTTCTATAAAAGGCCGCAAAAATGGCCAATTTGCGCACTTTTAGATGGCCAATTAGTAATTAATAATTAGCAATTAGTAATTGTGGAGGGCCCTATCGGGCCCAGGCGTTTGTTTTGACTCGTACCCGGGTCGCTAAGCACGAAGAATGCCATTTCCAGCCCTGTTTACTGCCATCCGCAACCACGCCGACAGCAGTCGGCCCAAAATTACTAACAACTCATTACTCATTAGTAATTACCTATTCGCTTCCAACTGCTTCACCAACGCCTGCATGTCCTTGTGGTACGGTGCATCGACTTTAACAGGACTGCCATCGACGTCCGCAAACGCCAGAGAAAACGCATGCAGGGCCATCCGCTTCATAAATGGCTCCTCCTCAGTGTACTTCTTGAGGTTGAAACTGCGTTTTACCTGCGACAGATAAAATAGTTTGCCACCATATTGTGTGTCTCCCATGATGGGTGCGCCCGAGACGGCTAAATGAATGCGGATCTGGTGCATCCGGCCTGTCACCGGCCTGCATTCCATCAACGTATGCATTCTGAATGATTTCAGGGCATTAAACCAGGTCTGGGCTGGCTTTCCGTCGCGGGTGCTAATCCGCACCACACCGTCGTCCTGTTTGAGGATCGGGGCATCTACCAGAAACTCCGAAAACTGATGCAGGCCGTCTGCTACCGCGTGGTAGAGCTTTGTGACCTCACGCTTTTCGAATTGCATGCTCAGGTGGCGATACGCCTCCGGATTGCGCGCAATAGCCAGCGCTCCCGACGTTTCCTTGTCCAGGCGATGACAAACCTGGGCATCGGGATAAATCTGCCGCGCAAGCTGTAGCAGGTTCACCGGTTCGTTTCGGTCTTCCAGCGTAGCGATAAACGCAGGCTTGTTGACCACCACATAATTGTCATTCTCGAACAGAACAATATCCTCAAATTTTACCTTGTGCGATGCCATAAGTGCTAGTACGTCGTGGCAAAAATACTCGTAATCTTTCTGTTGTAGAGGGCCAATCTTAGCAAATAGCCCGATTCCCTGTAATTCACAGGGAAATCAACTTTTAGCCAAGACGTACTTAATTTGACGAGGCCGTCGCCGGCGGCGGTTCCGGATGGTGGACGTATCGCTCAAAAAACTCAATGGTACGCAACAAGTGATCCATCATACGGCCCGGGTTACCGCTGCGCGTGAGCTCGTGACCTTCCTTCGGATAGCGAATGTATTCTACCGGCCGGCCCAGAACCTTCAGGCTCTTATACAGCATCTCGGACTGAATTACGCCGGTGCGCAGGTCCTGATCGCCATGGATAATGAGCAAAGGAGTTTGAATCTTGTCAACATACGTTAGGGGCGATTCGGAAGCGAGGAGCTTTCGGGTTTCGGCATCCCAGGGATATCCCCCAAAGTAATCCGGAACGAGCCGCCAGGCATTGCCTTCACCCATAAAGGTGGTCAGGTCATACACACCGCGTTGGGCATTGGCCGCCTTGAATCTATTGTCATGGCTAATGATCCAGGCCACCATGTAGCCCGCATAGCTTCCGCCCTCTATAAACAGCTGGTCCTTGTCTATCCACGGCGCCCTGGACTGGGCATCTTCGAGCGACGCCAGTATGTCGCCGGCGGGTCCTGCCC
>DATHKA010000301.1:0-12445 GCA_035489615.1 Chryseolinea sp. | reverse complement strand
CCCAGGTGATGGAACGTCCCCCGACGTGGTAGCCACGCATCCAGTCAAATCGCTTCACCTCTGTATAGGGGTTTTCAAGGTCATTCACAAACCAGTGTTTGTGACCTTGCGCCACGGTATATCCTGTTCTCGCCTGCTTGGCCTGTTGTTTAAGATCTTCCTGTGTTGGGCGGCCCGCATTCGGAAAATCCCAGGGATCTTTGGTCGCCGTTGGATAGTCCGGATGCTTTACCATCCTGCCCCGCTCTAACACCAAAGTCTTCAGTCCCTTTTCAGTCAGTTCCTTTGCTGCCCATCCCCCGCTAATGCCTGTGCCAATCACAATCGCATCGAAGGTGTTTTTCTTTTCAGCGTCGATATTAAGGTTCATGTTTAGAGAATAAAATTTGCCAAAAATACGTTATTCAATCGATTTTGTATAGCCGCTGGAATGATACGAAAAATAAATTACGGTGTTTAGAAGCATTTTAAATACGGTCAAAAAGTAGTTGGCAGTAGTCTCAGTAGTGGGCGCAAGTCTTCCATTGCAAACGTGGCGGAAGACTTGCGCCAACCTTGGTCTCCCGCCAAAGAACTGCTTCCGCCACGTTCGCTATGGAAGACTTGCGCCAACCCTGCCAAACCTTTGCCAATAGCTATGCAAATTCAGACAGCACCAGCCATCGGGCCATCTTTTCATCGATAAGTGCAGAAATTCGTTCCAGCTCCTGCGCCCACGCGGTGAGTTGTATGTGGTCTGCCGCCGTGTTCATGTTCTGTGAAATGCTCGTCTTACTAGACTCGAGCGCATCGATTTCACTTTGCAACCGGTCTAACTCCAGTTTCTCCTTGTACGAGAGTTTGCGCTTCTCCGAAGACGCCTTTGCAGGAACAACGTCGGGTGTCGGTTCGATCACCTTCGGTTTCGCTACTGCGATTTCCTCCTGATCGCTCAACCAGTCGCGGTAGTCGGTATAGTTTCCATTGAATAGCCGAATCTTTCCGTCGCCTTCGAACACGAACAATTGATTCACCAAATGATCCATGAAGTAACGATCGTGCGATACGAGCATCAGGCATCCCGTAAACTTGTCCAAAAAATCTTCCAACACGTTTAGCGTGTCGATGTCAAAATCGTTCGTGGGCTCGTCAAGGATGAGAAAATTCGGATTGGTGACCAACAGCTTCAGCAATTGAAGTCGCTTCTGTTCTCCTCCACTGAGCTTGTCAATGAAAGTGTATTGTTTCTCAGGAGGAAACAAAAAGTTATCGAGGAACTTCGAGGCAGAAATTTGCGATCCATCTGACATCGTGATGAATTCGGCAATCTCCTTCACTTCTTCGATCAATCGATTTGCCGGATTAAGTGAAATCGACTCTTGGGTAAAATAACCGAATCGCGTAGTGACGCCGGGAATAATTTCACCTGAGTCGGGCTTCTCTTTTCCTACCAGCATGTCCAGAAAGGTTGACTTGCCGATGCCGTTCTTGCCCACGACGCCAATGCGATCCTGCTTCTTGAATATGTATGAAAAGTCTGTGACTATGGGAATCTTACCATAATGCTTATTCAGGTGCTCTATTTCCATGATCTTTCCTCCCTGACGGGATTCTTTGATATCGAGCTCCAACTTATCCTTCTTGAGATCCTGTGACGCCTTCTTCTCCAATTCGTAGTAAGCATCCACCCGGTATTTCGCCTTTGTTCCGCGGGCCCTCGGCTGCCTGCGCATCCACTCCAACTCCTTCTTGAGCAGGCTCCGCGCCTTGGATACTTCTATCTTGAGCAACTCTTCGCGGGCCGCCTTTTTCTCGAGAAAATAGGCGTAGTTTCCTTTGTACCGAAACAACTGCCCCCGGTCGAGTTCTATGATCTCTGTGACAACGGTATCGAGAAAGTACCGATCGTGCGTCACCATGATCAACGTGATCTGCGTGCCACGAAGATAGTTCTCCAGCCATTCAATGGCTTGAAGGTCGAGATGGTTCGTCGGTTCGTCCAGGATGATCAGATCGGCATCCTGCAACAGCAGCTGCGCCAGGAAAATGCGCTTTTTTTGACCACCCGACATTTCAGAAAATCTTTTGTCCAGCCCCGGAACGCCGAGCTTTTCAATCACCTCATGAACCTTGCTTTCGTAATCCCACGCGTTCAACTCTTCCATTTTTTCGAGTACCCGCTGCATGTGGTTCGCATCCACAGCAGGATTCTGAAGGCACGCCTCGTATTCACGCACCACCCGCGCAATCTCGTTGTCGTCGCTAAATAAGATCTCCTTCACCAGTTTATCGCCATCCACACGAGGTTGCTGTGTCAGATAAGCCACGCGAATACCGAGCTTTCGACTCACCTGTCCTGAATCGGATTCTACTTCTCCGGTGAGAATTCGCAACAAGGTCGACTTACCCACGCCATTGCTCCCTACGAGCGCATACTTCTCACCCTGAGAAATTCCTAAAGAGATGTCTTTAAAAAGCCATCGGTCGTTGTAAGATTTTGAAATCAGTTCTGCGGAAAGGTAGTTCAAGATACTTTTGGTTTTGGCCGCAAAAATAACGCTATGTACCTCAAGCTACAAGCCCGGTTACCATCTGCCTGCGGCGGTAATTAATATTATTGAAACTCAGCGGCTTCCGGAGGCCCTAAACCCCAGGTCAAAGAAACCGCCGTGAATCTGTGCGGACCATGAGCCCGCGTCTATCGGACGGGATTACGCCTCCATCCATGCATGCGCTTCAGACACATCACTTAAACTAATACTTGAAGTGTTGTTGCTGTCTTCGAAGGAAACGTATGCAGAATCTTTCGAATATCTTGCCGATGACAACACTCGTGAATTATTTTTTCGTCAATTTTATATTACTGTTTAATCTGTTCGATCACATACCAACCATGTCCAGGCGAACTCGCATTGTTATCTTCGTTCTCGCATTATTTACATCCTTATCCTTCTGCACCCGGGCTCAAACGCCAGGCAATATCACTGTCACCGGATATTTTTTCGGCAAGGCGGCTGATGTTGACAGCATTGCTGCTGATAAGCTGACGCACATCATATTCAGCTTCTGCCACCTGAGTGGAAATGTGTTAAAGGTTGACGACGCGGATGACGCTACAGCAATCACAGCGCTTGTTGGTTTGAAAAAGAAGAATCCCGCGTTGAAGGTCTTGTTATCACTTGGTGGCTGGGGAGGATGCGCAACCTGTTCGGATGTTTTTTCCACGGACAAAGGACGTAAAGATTTCGCCGCATCAGTATTGCAGCTCAACCAGTTCTTCAAAACGGACGGCATCGATATCGACTGGGAATACCCAGTAGTGGAAGGCTTTCCGGGACATAAATTTTCTGCTTCCGACAAGCAAAACTTCACAGCCCTGATCCTCGAATTGAGAAGAGCGCTTGGAAAAGAATATGAAGTGACGTTTGCCGCTGGCGGCTTTCAAAAATTCCTTGAGGAGGCAGTTGATTGGAAAGCCATATCGCCGGTTGTAGACAGGATCAATCTCATGACTTACGACCTGGTGAATGGAAACTCGACATCAACCGGGCATCACACGCCGCTCTATAACAATGCTTCGCAGCATGAGTCAACCGATAACGCCGTGAAGTTTCTAATCAAAGCAGGCGTACCCGCAAACAAGCTCGTGATCGGTGCGGCCACGTATGGACGTATGTGGGAAGGCGTAAGCAGTACGCAAAACGGCCTGTACCAGTCTGGAAAATTCAAACAAGGACTTGACTACAACAAGTTCGACAAGGAACTGACTGCGGCGCAGGGGTGGAAGACTTACTGGGATGACTTATCCAAGGCCCCGTACGCGTACAATGCGCAGAAACAATTGTTCATTACGTATGATGATAGCCGATCAATGACCCTCAAGACTCAATATGCCATGGATCAAAGACTGAGCGGAATTATGTATTGGGAGATCATGAACGACAAGTATGTTGGCGGACTATTGGATGCCATTGATCGCGCGCGAAAAACTTATCGTCCCAAACCCTAGTACGTCATGGCAAAAATGAGCGCAATTAAGACTTGCCCAAAATAAGATTTATGCCCCCAAAAATACGGCATTTTTTCTACGACGTACCAGCTCAAGCGATTCTGCTTATGCAAAGAATCATTATAGCTGTCATCCTCTTGTTCGTCGGGATTTCGGCTACTTGGGCACAAAGTGCAAAGGAGATTCTCAAGAAAGGCGAATCGGCCTATCTGGCCAAGCAATACACCAAGGCATTGGAGGTTTATCAGCAAGGGCTGAAGAAACACCCGAAGGACGCGCGATTAAATTTCAGAACTGGACTGACCTATTTGTCGATGCCCGATCGAGCTCAGTCGTTGCGCTACCTGCAAGCCGCGTTCACGATCAATCCTTCCGTAGACGATAACATCTACTATTATTTGGGCCTCTCCTACCAGAGTAACAAGCAATTCCAGAAAGCGCTTGAATTCTTTAATGAGCACAAGAAGCGCCATGCAAACGCGAAAGACGACGTGGACAGGCGTATCAGCCAGGTATTGTTTGCAGATTCGGCTATGCGTGCTCCGTCGGGAGCGGTAGTGGAGAATGTTGGCAAGGCGATCAACTCGTCTTTCCACGAATACTCACCTCTCGTGTCGCCTGATGGCAATACCATGATATTCACTTCTAACCGACCGCTAGAGGGAATTTCTTCCGCTAAACTCTATGAAGATATCTATATATCGAAGCGCGTTAACAACCAGTGGACCAAGCCGCAGAAGATCAGCCCCAACATCAACATTCGTTTCAATGATGCCGCCGCTTCCCTTTCCCGCGATGGAAAGACCCTGATCATTTACTACGAGTACGGCGGTGGCGATATTTACATTTCGCACCTGAAGGGTAATGAGTGGTCGAAGCCTATTCCCCTGAATCAGAATGTTAACTCACCGGCCAGTTGGGAAACGTCTGCTTTTGTTACCGCTGATGGACAACAACTATACTTCACGAGCAATCGCGTGGGGGGAATGGGAAGCCTGGACATTTATGTTAGCGAGATGGAAATGACGGGCGACTGGGGCAAAGCGAAGAATCTCGGACCTGCCATCAATACATCCGGGCGCGAAGACTCCCCGGCGGTGGATGCCGACGGAAAAACGATGTTCTTTTCTTCGGATGGACATCGCGGAATGGGGGGAATGGATATTTTTCGAAGCGAATTCAAGGAGGGCAAGTGGCAAAAGCCTGTTAATCTCGGCTACCCGATTAACTCTGTTGAAGACGATAGCTTCTTCGGACTCACCGGAGATCGCCGGCGAGCCTTCTTTTCTTCGATGCGCGAAGATGGCAACTCGGAAATATACACACTGACTTTTATAGAGCCCTACATGGTAGTTGCCGAGGCGCAGCCACCGGTGATGGAGGAAGTTCCCGCGAAAAACACCGGATCGCGTACCGTGCGTCAGCCGGCGACAGAAGGTCCACAGCCCGTCGAGAAGCCCACGCGTACAGCAGCGAAAACCACCCCGTCGGCCAAAGCACCGGCCAACTACGGCCGTCCCGGCGCGGTACCTTCTGGTCCTATGCTCTCGAGAAAGCTGCTCTTTTTTGCTACGAACAAGGATATGTTGAATCGCGAAGGTTTACGCAAGCTTGATGACGTAGTGAAATTCCTCGCAGCCAACAAGGATGTGAGCGGGCTTATCGAAGGACACACCGACAATCAGGGAAACCCAGTCCTGAATAACGCACTGTCTATACGCCGTGCAAATTCCGTAGCCCGCTACCTTACGGAGAAGGGCGTAGATCCGGGCCGACTTTCCGTTCGCGGATATGGCGCCCGCCGACCGCTCGTGTCAAACGATGACGAGATCGAAGGCCGTCAACTCAATCGACGGATCGAAATAAGCCTCATTAAAGTGGCGGGGCGCGGCACCGTTGCCGAATGATGATGTCAGCTTTCGTTTCGCAGAACCTGTAGCGGAGGCGTTGTAATCACTTCACGCGAGTTAAACCATCCGATCACCACGGTAAGTACCACCACTCCCGTGCCTATGATGAGTAATTCGATTGGGTCAAAAGCAAACGTGATCTCAAAAAAGAATGTTGTAAGCAGCCACCCGCCGACAAGGGCCAGTAACAGGCCGGTTAGCGCGGAGAACAATCCCAACCACGCGTATTCAATAATGGTAATCTTGAATATCTGGCGCGTGCGGGCACCGATCGTGCGGAGCAACACGTTCTCCTTCACGCGCGCAAACTTGCTGTTGATAACCGCACCTGCCAGCACAATGAGTCCTGTGATAATACTGAACAGGGCCAGGAACCGGACCACGAGGCCGAGCTTATCGAATAGTCCGTTCACCGTACTCAGTATCAAGCGCAAATCGATGAGCGAAACATTGGGAAACTGCATCACCAGCTGTTGCTGAAACGCGTTGGCGCGCACCTGGTCATCGATGCGTGTAGCCGTCACGTAAACCTGGGGCGCCTGTTCTAACACGCCCGGGGGAAACACGAAGATAAAATTGGGAGGATCCTTCGGCCAGTCGACTTTCCTGATGCCGGCAATCCGCACGGGCAACGGCACACCCTGGATATCGAAGACCAGCGAATCGCCCATGCTCACATCCAGTGATTCTTCCATGCCCTCCGATATCGTTACCCACACCGAATCAGGTCCGGCCTGCTTACGCTGTAAGTCGCCCTTGATCAGCTCTTCAGAATGGTGCAGGCTGTCGCGATAAGTGACCCGGTATTCACGAGTCAACGCCCAATTGGGAATCTTATCGGTAGTATCGGCCTGTAATTTTTCGACGGGCTTTCCCTTCACCTCGCGCAGCCGGCAGGTGATAATCGGCACTACCTGATTAACTTTCAGGTGGTTTGATTCCATGAGTTTGATCACGCCATCGCGCTGCGATGGCTGTATATCGAAAAGTATCGTGTTGCTTTGATTTTCCCGTCCCGTAAACTCAACTTGTCCGAGCATGCTCTCTTCCACAATATTCAAGGTAGAGATGATAAATGCGCCTAGCCCTATCGTGACAAGTAGCACCCGTGTTTGGTTGTTTGGTCGGAAAAGACTCGACAAGGAATGGCGAAGGATGAATCCTGCGTGATCCGGGAAGAACCGCCGTACGAGAAAAAGAAGCAACGACGCCACGGCAGTAAGACAACCCAAGGCAGCCGCGAGTCCGAGAAAAAAGAATGTACCCGTCATGAGGCTCTTCGTTTGCCAGGCAGCAAATAGCAAAGGAAACAGGGCAATCAAAATGACGGTCACCCAGCGCGTCTTGGAGCGCGGAGTACGCACGTCGGCCGTGGCACGAAGCACGGTGAGTGGTGGTACAAAACGTACAGAAACCAAAGGCAATATCGAGAACAACACCGATACCAGGGCGCCGATGAGCACGCCCATCAGAAGTGAATTCCACGAAATAGAGAAATCAACTTTGAAAGGCAGGATGCCTTCCAGAAAAATGGGAATCATCTGCTGGATACCAATTCCCAACGCCGAGCCGACAAGACTTCCGACAATGCCCAATACAAATATTTGGATAAAGTATATGTTGAACGCCTGCCAGCCAGAGGAGCCAACGCATCTTAGCACGGCCACCTCTTCTCGTTTTTCACGCGCGTAGATGTGTACTGAGCTGGCCACCCCGATGCATCCCAGAATAAGGGCAACGAACGCAAGCAAAGAGAAGAACCGATAGATCGAAAGAAACCCTTCACCAAGGCCTTCCTTTCTTTCCTGCACCGTATCGTACGAGTAACCGAATCGTTTGAGTTCCGGTTTTAACTGCCCGATCAATTGCTGTGTTTGCTCATCGGTCTTCGTTCTGAAGAAGCGTTTGTAGTTCACGCGGCTGCCGTATTGCACCAGGCCTGTTTCCGTGAGATCCTTCATGGATATGTAAATGGATGGCGTGAACGATGCCATAATGCCGCCCCCCCCGGGAATGCTCGATACCACGCCGGCGACTTGTAACACACGCGTTCCCAGGCGAATAGAATCATCGGAGCTTACTTCAAACTGACTCGCCAGCGTTTCATCAAGCATGGCATATCCGCCACCCTTCATCTTTTCGTATGCATCGAGTGGAAGCGTTTCAATCTTACCGTAGAAGGGAAACGGTCCTTCGAGAGCGACCAGGCGTATCAGTCGCGACTGGTTATTGTGAAGAAACAATACCATGGACGCCATGTCCGCTTCCGACGATTGCTCGGTTCCGGTCGAGTCGAACAAGGTCAGCAATGGCTGCGCGAATGGCTTGTCTCCGTTGACGACCAAATCGGCCCCAACCAATTCCTTTGCATTGCGATCGATGTCGTTCTCCATCGTGTGGCTGAATGAATCCAGTGCCACAACGGCCGCGATACCCGTTACCAGCGAAGCCATGAAGAGCAACAAGCGCGAGAAATTTTTCCGCGCATCCCGCCACGCCATAATCCAAACCCAACGATCGCGAAATATTGATTTAGTCGCGCGCTTCAGCTTGATTACGTATTCTATCATTGTCTCAGGAAATGTGTTGAAACTGTGCAATATCGTCGACGAGTTTGCCCCCGCGCATGCGCAGGATTCGCTGCGTTCGCTGAGCCAGTTCCAGGTTGTGCGTGACCAGCACCAGCGTGGTGCTCTTCTCCTTGTTCATACCGAAGAGTAAATCGGTTATGTGCGCTGCATTTTCTTCATCCAGATTTCCGGTTGGCTCATCCGCGAATAGAATGCGGGGATTGGTAATGAATGCCCGCGCCATCGCCACGCGCTGCTGCTCGCCACCCGACAACTGCGATGGATAATGATGCGAGCGGTTTCCCAGCCCTACACGTTCCAGTAACTCTTTCGCTGCCGTGTGCACATTTCGTTCGCCCCGCAGCTCGAGTGGAACCATGACGTTTTCCAGTGCAGTCAAGGTCGGTAACAGTTGAAAATTCTGAAACACGAACCCCACATATTGATTGCGCAGATAGGCCCGATCATCCTCGCTCATGGCGTTCAACTTGAACCCCATGAGGGATAGCACCCCGGAGGAAGCCGTGTCCAGTCCTGCGCACAACCCGAGCAGCGTTGTCTTGCCGCTTCCCGAAGGGCCTATAATCGCCAGTGAGTCACCTTGATTTATCGAAAAGGATACGTTATCCAATACGACGAGGTCCCTCCCCGCGGAGCGATAAATCTTGGTAAGGTTTTCTGCCTGCAGTACGGCTGTTGACATGATTTTTGCTATTATTTTAAGGCGCGGGGGGGACAACGTATGCGTCGTCCGTACCGGGAAAAGGCGTTATTACGCTAAAATTGTTCCACATTCCAAGAAAAAGATAAATCCCTTTTATGCCTGTAGTCGCCAAAGTGTTCCTTTTTATTTCAATCCTGGGCTTTTTTCAAACAACAACCAAGCCGAAGGTAATTCTCTTTTACGGCGACAGCCTGACGGCCGGTTACGGATTATCGACAGAAGAAGCATTTCCGGCCATAGTCGACAAAACACTGAACCAGAAGGGTAAGGCCGTTAAGGTCATTAACGCCGGCCTGAGTGGAGAAACGTCGGCCGGGGGCCTGAGCCGACTGGAGTGGGTACTCCGCCAGCCAATCGACATATTTGTACTGGAACTCGGTGCCAATGACGGCCTTCGAGGCCTTCCGCTCGAGGAAACCCGGAAAAACCTTCAAACGATCATCGACCAGGTAAAGAAGAAGTATCCGTCTGTCAATATCGTAGTGGCAGGCATGTTGGTTCCTCCCAACATGGGTCCGGATTATGCGGCGAGCTTCCAGAAAATTTTTCCTGACCTGGCAAAAAAAAATAGTGCAGGGCTTATCCCCTTTTTGCTTCAAGGAGTGGCAGGCAATGAAAAACTCAATAATGCCGACGGCATTCATCCCAATGTTGAGGGCCATAAGATCGTGGCCAACAATGTTCTTAAAGTGGTTGAGCCTTTGCTCTAGGCTTATCGTTGCCTTTAGAACCAAGAGCAGCGGTATCGTATCAGTAAAGTAAACTGAATCGGGCATCGCACCAGGGTCTTCGTCCATTATCCTGCAGTATCCTGCTACACACAAACAAAAGCTGTGACCGGGAATTTTCGCCAATTGAATTGTCAAAAATAGTTATCATTATTAGGCTGCTAACGCTTATACTTACTCCTCTATTTGGAGTGCAAGACGCATGAAGGTTGCTCTGTTTGTACCGTGCTATATCGACCAGTTCTATCCACAGGTAGCTATTGCTACGCTTGAGTTACTGGAGAAGTTTGGACTGGAAGTTTCCGTGCCTGAAAAGCAAACCTGTTGTGGACAGCCCATGGCCAACTCCGGATTCGCCTACTTATCCGCCGGCTGTGACGAAAATCTGATCAGCAGTTTTGCCGACTTCGACTATGTAGTATGTCCCTCGGGAAGCTGTACGCTTCATGTCAAAGATCACCTTCATGTGGAAAAGCAAGAGAAGGAATCGCACCACATCCGCGAGCACATTAAGGAACTGACTGAGTTTATGACGGACGTGCTGCACGTAGATGACCTTGATGCCACATTTCCTCACAAGGTCGGTCTGCATCAGAGTTGCCACGGCCAGCGCGGCCTGAAGCTTTCGCAAATGTCAGAACTCGTCGCTGCCCCATTCTCCAAACCGGAGAAACTTCTACGCATGGTGAAGGGAATTGAACTGATTGAATTAGACCGTCGCGACGAATGCTGTGGGTTCGGCGGGACGTTCTGCGTAACTGAGGAAGCTGTATCCGTGAAGATGGGCCTGGATCGCGTGGCCGATCATCGTCGTCACGGAGCGGAGTACATTACTGCCGCCGACATGTCTTGCCTGATGCATCTCGAAGGAATATTACGGAGACAAAAGAGTACCACACGGGTGATCCATATCGCTGAAATCCTTAACGCCACGATGTCATGACGCAACAGACCTCCGGCGGACAACTCGATCATGCCGCGCGTGCGGAAGCCTTCAACAAGGATGCTGCGCGCGTCGACTGGCACGATGAAACCCTTTGGTTTGTTCGTGCCAAGCGCGACCGCGCGGTCAAACAGCTCCCCGAATGGGAGGCATTGCGTGAGGCCGCATCAACGATCAAGCACAACGTTCTTGACAACCTTCATGACTACCTGCTGGAATTTGAGAAACAGGCGCAGGCGAATGGGGCAATCGTGCATTGGGCTGAAACGGCCGCCGAGCACAATGCCATCGTCCACAAAATCATCAGCGACGCTGGCGTGACCAATATTGTCAAGAGCAAGTCGATGCTTACCGAGGAATGCCACCTCAACGATTTTCTCCGGGACAAAGGGATTGACGTAATCGATACTGATCTGGGCGAACGCATCGTCCAACTCGCCGGTGAGCCACCGTCGCATATTGTGCTTCCCTGCATTCACTGGAAGAAAGAAGAGATTGGTGAGCTCTTCGCAAAGCACTTAGGCACCACCCCCGGTTCCAGTGATCCGAACTACCTCACTGCCGCAGCGCGCTCACACCTTCGGCAACACTTCATGACCAGTCGGGTGGCGCTTACGGGAGTAAACTTTGCCGTGGCTGAAACAGGCGAATTTGTTGTGTGCACAAACGAAGGTAACGCCGACCTGGGCGTGCAGCTCGCCGACGTGCACATCGCGTGCATGGGTATCGAGAAAATCATTCCCCAGCGCAAGCACCTCGGCGTTTTCCTGAGGCTGCTCGCACGCAGCGCCACGGGTCAACCCGTCACGACATATTCGAGTCATTTTCGCCGGCCGCGCCAGGGGCAGCAGGTGCACATCGTCCTTGTCGACAATGGCAGAATAACACGCCTTGGGAGCCCTGATTTTCGTAGTGCGCTAAAGTGTATCCGCTGCGGTGCATGCATGAACACCTGTCCGGTATATCGGCGAAGTGGCGGTCACAGCTATCATCACGCGGTCGCCGGTCCTATTGGCGCCATTCTGGCCCCTGGCCTCGACGTGCGTGCGTTTGGTGACCTTCCCTTTGCCTCGACGTTGTGTGGATCATGCACCTTTGTTTGCCCGGTGAAAATTGATATTCACGATCAACTTTATAAATGGCGGCAGGTAATCGTTAAAACAGGACAGGTGTCTGTCCCGAAGAGAGCCGGGATGAAACTCATGAGCGCTGTTCTTTCACATCCCTGGTTGTTCAGAAGCGCGGGAGGTGTTGGCCGGTGGCTGATGCGCATATTCCCGGTGGTGGTGAACAACAAATGGAATCCCTGGTTTAAGCAACGGGAAATGCCGGCATCACCCGCTGCGACGTTTCAAAGTTGGTACAAGCAAAACCGCCAGAAGCATGAGTAGCCGGGAACGCATGGTGGCGCGGTTAAAGGCCGAACGAGTAAAGAACGACGTCCTCCCTAAGAGCGTAGAGACACCAGTGGAGGGTGATCCGGTACAAAAATTAACGACCGTACTTCAGGGAATCGGTGGGTCGCTGATATCCGTGGGAAGTCTAACGGAGATCTCGGAACATCTTCGCGCTAAATTCCAAC
>DATHKA010000300.1:0-22075 GCA_035489615.1 Chryseolinea sp. | reverse complement strand
GGTTTCCTCGTGGCGGATGGCGCTCAGACGGTCGTGATCAAGGATCTTGCCGGCAGGAAGCACACCATTCGGACTGAGAACGTGACGACCAGGAAGCGACAAGAGAACAGCCTTATGCCGGAACCCTCCTCGTTCGGACTTTCAGAACAAGACCTCGCAAACCTCTCTGCCTTTTTGCTGACGAAGAAATAGCTATTGAACAATCGTTGCCAAAAGTCTATCTTACAACGTGATGCATGAGAGCTATGCCCTTTGTCTATGCGGCACGCCATAACTCATAATCCCGCCGTACCCGATGAACCTGTTGCTATTTGTGTTGGCCTCCGTACTTCCCCCGGATACTGTACCTTTCAAGGCAACGGAAGAATTCGAATTAAAGCTCAACTTTGAATTTAAGGAGCGGCAACGGTCTGACCCGAACAAAGTTGAAATGAATCAGACCCGCAGAGAGTATGAGCGTTCCCGCGGATCCGGACCCCTGCCTTACCTGTTTCTCGATTTTCGTGTGCTCAAGGTAGAACCCAATGAGGTGCGCGTGCGCGTGATCGAAAACAACAGCAAAGTCGTGCACAATAAGAAAGTCGACATCAAGACCGTATTAAAGCTGGAGCTGGGATTCACGGACGATATCAAGGATCGTGTCGGGGCCTACGAATTCACCATCCTGTTGCTGGATGATGACAAGAAACCCGTAAGCCGTGTGGTTATTTTTTTTCAGAAGGATGGTACTTATCTGGTCAATGGCCAGGTGCGCGGCAAAATCTAAATTAGTCGTTAGGTCCTGCGTCGTGAGTACTTTGGTAAAGAGACTTTTAGTCTGATAGCAACGCCCCAACTTTACATACGGGTAACCATTCGTAACTAAATACTAATTACTTAATACTACATTTACCGTCTTTTATGTTTTAATTAGCGCGCAAACGAAGAAACTATGGACTCACCTCCCGTATTTAAATCGTGGCGCTCCTGGTACTGGCTGGTACTTATCGTGCTGCTCATCCAGATCATCTTATACACCTGGATAACCGCAGCGTTCGCATGAACTATCTTGACTGGATTATCCTGGTCGCTACCATCACTTTTATTGTTCTGTACGGTACGCTTCGCACACGAGGCAGCAAGAATATAGAAGGCTATCTGAAAGGTGATAACAGCATGCGCTGGTGGATGATCGGCATTTCGATCATGGCCACACAGGCGAGTGCTATCACCTTCCTGTCAACGCCCGGACAAGCGATCGTAGATGGCATGCGTTTCCTGCAGTTCTATTTTGGTTTGCCAGTTGCCATGGTGATCATCGCGGTTACGATGGTGCCAATCTATTACCGGCTCAAAGTTTATACCGCCTACGAGTATCTCGAAACGCGTTTCGATGTAAAGACACGGATACTCGCCGTGATTTTGTTCCTGATGTTGCGTGGTCTTTCCGCAGGCATCACGTTATTCGCACCGGCACTCGTGCTCTCCACGATCCTGGGATGGCCCGTAGCGTTTACAACTATTTTGATTGGCGTCCTGGTGATCATCTATCTCGTATCAGGTGGTTCTAAGGCCGTGAGCCTCACGCAGCGCTATCAGATGGCTGTCATCATGGGCGGGATGGTCCTGGCCGGCGTATTAGCCTTCAACCTGCTTCCCGATGGCGTTTCGTTTAGCGACTCCGTTGCCATTGCCGGCGAGTTGGGTAAGTTAAATCTGGTGAGTTATGAATTTGACCTGCAGACACGATATAATATCTGGTCGGGACTGATCGCCGGTACATTCCTCTCGCTATCCTATTTCGGCACCGATCAATCACAGGTTGCCCGGTATCTCGGCGGGGCGTCGGAAAAGGAAAGTAAACTCGGTTTGATCTTCAATGGATTATTGAAGATACCCATGCAGTTCGTCATCCTGTTCATCGGCGTCATGGTATATGTATTTTATCTGTTCAATCAGGCCCCGGTCTTTCACAACCGTGTTTTACAGGATCGCGCTATGCAGACCGAGCAGCGCGTTGCACTGGAGAGCCTCAATGGCGCATACAACCAAATGTATACCGAGAAGCGCAAAGCGGTGGATCATCTGCTGGGTGCCGTTCATGCAGGTAACACCACGCAGATCGACCAGGCAAAGGAGACCGTTCGCGCGTGGGAGGAGAAGGAGCGATTGTTGCGTGATTCCGTGAAGCACACGATCAAGAGGGCGATACCTAATGCGAAAGAAAACGATACGGATTACATCTTCCTGAATTTTGTATTATCGCATCTTCCGCATGGCATTATTGGCCTGTTGCTGGCCGTGATGTTCTCGGCGGCGATGTCATCGATGGCTGGTGAATTGAATGCGCTGGCATCCACGTCTATCGTTGACATTTACAAACGCGGCGTCAGGCGCGATGCCCCTCCCGAGCACTATGTGAAAGCCTCTCAGTGGATGACGTTCGCCTGGGCGCTGATAGCCATGGTATTCGCCATGTTGGCGCGCTTCTCAGAGAACCTGATTCAATATGTGAACATCGTGGGATCGCTGTTTTACGGAACGCTGCTGGGCATATTCCTCACGGCCTTTTACATCAAGTACGTGCGCGGTACAGCCGTATTCTGGGCGGCTGTCATAAGTGAGTCGGTCGTGTTATATTGCTATAAGTTTACCGACATTGCCTTCCTGCTATACAACCTCATTGGATGCGGCGTCGTGATCGTTGTGGCGTTGGTAATTCAAGGGATCATAAATAGTCGATCAACCGATAAAACAACTGTTTGATATGAAGACCGTAGTAGCCTTACTTGCCTGTTTATTTGTAATGAATACGAACATGAATGCACAATCAAAGGATGAAAAAGAAGTGCTGGCAATTGTTGAGTCGCTGCGCCAGGCCATGATGAAAGCCGACAAAGCCGCGCTCGAAAAGATCGCTGCAGAGGAATTGTCGTACGGACATTCTGCCGGTTTGCTCGAAGACAAAGCCACCTTTGTTCACAATATTGCTTCGGGAAAGTTTGGGTTTGTAAAGATCGAATTCCCGGATGTTACGGTGAAAATCACAGGCCCCAACGCGATTGTGCGCCACAAAATTACAGGAGATACCACCAATGACGGGAAGCCGGCTACGGTAAACATTGGCGTCCTTTTGGTTTTTCAGAAGCAAAAGGGAGAATGGAAACTCATTGCCCGGCAGGCCTATAAGCTTTGACAATTCCCGGAAACAAGGTGGAAAGGCGGTTTTAGTAAGGAATTCCTGCGATTGCATAAACGCAAGAAAATCAGCAATCTATGAGGGACGACCGCAAGTGATTTTGAGCCATTTATGGCCGGCCTGCCTCCCGTGACTACATTTCCCCACGGACAATTCATTTCATGTTGAGCTTTTCAAACGGACATTTTCGTCGCGATTCGGAAAATAAAAATCTTCCTGACCGACGACCATGGTTTTTAGGATGTGCTCAAAATATCCTTATCTTTTCGTTGTGAACGTTTGAAATAGTACCCAGATCCTCAACCTTATGGAATTGATCAAGAACACGCAGTGGACACAGGATAATGATGTCGATCTTATACGCAAGTTAAGAGACGATCTCGTTAAGGACTTTCTTGATGATCGCTACTTAAAGGAGTTCATTTCTGAGAACTACAATGTGCGCGAGTTGTCGAATGTAAAGCTTGAGTTCTTGAGAAAGGAATTGAAGGAGCTGCTGCAAAGTCCACTGGATGTTCAACACTACGAACCGATACTTTCATACTTGCGCGAAACAGGATCCGACTCGCTTGGCGACGGCCAGGATCAGTTGTTCTATGTTGACATTGAGAAGATTCTCAAGCGCTACATTTTCTAAAGAACCTTTCGTAGTTCCTTCTGGTCAATATTTTTGATGCTGGCGTATCAGGAAAAACATCTTTTCGTTAAATTTGATAACGACTAAAATCTATTTGCTATGTCAAAATCAATGGACAAGAAAAAAGAGGACAAGAAGCCCGCGGCTAAATCATTGAAAGAAAAGCGCGCCGAAAAGAAGGCCAAGAAAGCCGACAAGTATAAGTAGGCATTCGTGCGTTGTCTTCAGGAAAAAGACCACCGATTCAGCGGTGGTCTTTTTTTTGAAGACAACCCCCATGGGTTTGTGGCGACAACCCATGGGTTGTCGTTACAGACAAACGGGGTCGATAGACCCCGCCCTAATTGTCAATTGTCAATTGTTAATTGTCAATTATTTAAGTGACTTGATCAGGTCTTCGTTCATGCGCTGATAGTCCACATTGTTTTCTTTTTTGGCAGCATCCATGGAGGCGTTGGCGGTTGCCACGGCACCAGGCTTGTCGCCTAGGGCTTTCTGGATGCGTGCCTTTTGATAGAGAACCCAATAGGTACCGCCGCCCATTCCGTCAGCCGCCTTATTCACCCATTCGAGCGCCTGCTTCAGATCCTTGTTGTTGTCCATGTAATAGGTCGCTGCTACAAAATAGTTATAAGGTTCAACCTTGGTAGCTTGGGCAATTGATGCCATCACCTTTGCGTCGTAGTCTGTCGTGATCGTGAACTTCACCGAGGTGTTTTCCCAAGCCAGTTGCACCTTTGCCGATTTGCTATCATCGGAGATGTCGGCGATGTTGAAAGTAAGCACTTCAACTTTTTCCGTAAGCTTCTCAGACTTCACTTTAAACTTGGCTGCATCTTTGGACGCATCGTATTTGTCGACGCCGCCCCCAAGATCGAGGTCTTTACTGAGCGCGATCGTCCATTCTGTGGCGCCGGGCCAGCTCAACACAAGGTAAGTGCCTTTGGAAACAGCTACGCCCTCCACCTTCACATCGTCAGAGAAGGTGATCCGGGTTCCGTTGTTCGCGCCCGTGCGCCAGATTTTACCGTAGGGTACCAGTACCGTTGCTTCAGTGCCGAAGATCTTACGACCTTTCATTTTCGGTCTGGAATAATCAATTTTCACGTCGGTGAGCCCGACTACGCTGCTAACAGTGCCGGCGGGGCTGGCTGCCGGTGCCTGAACTTGTGCCTGGGCGACCAGGGAGTAGCCAACGATCGCCGCAAACAAGAACATTTTTTTCATGGTGGTATGGATTTTTAGTTGTTTTGACTAGTACGTCTTTGCAAAATGAGCGCAATTAAAATTTGCCGAAAATCATGCAAACACGCGGGTGCAACAACGATGCCCCGGGAAATTCGATCATTTTTGCTACGACGTACTCGGGGCCAAAAGTAATGAAACTATCAAATCCGCTAGCATGAACGGCCTGAAGCTGCCGGAAACCTTTTACGAGAGGACGAATGTGGTCAGGATAGCCCGCGATCTGCTGGGCAAATCGCTCTTTACGAAAACCGACGGTGCAATAACCGGTGGCATGATCGTAGAAACGGAAGCCTACTCGTGGAAGGAGCGGGGATCTCATGCCTATGACGCCCGCAAAACGGCCCGCAATGCCGTGATGTTCGGACCGGGTGGACACGCATACGTGTATATGTGCTACGGGATTCACTTCCTCTTCAATGTCGTCACGAACAGTACCGACACCGCCGATGCCGTGTTGATACGGGCACTCGAGCCTCACACCGGCATTGAGACGATGGAAGCGCGCCGTGGCAAGCTTGCCAATCGCTATCACCTCACGTCCGGCCCGGGAAAACTCACGCGTGCGTTAGGCATTAACCGTCAGTGGAATGGACGCTCGCTGCTTGACGACGACGTGTGGATAACCGACAACAGCACACGCCTTTCTCCTGCTGACATCGTCGCTTCACCGCGAATTGGCATCGACTATGCCGGCGAAGATGCCGCATTGCCGTGGCGATTCACTATCAAGAACAACAGATGGGTGAGCAAATGACCACTAACATCGAAGCCCGAATGCTCATTTAACGAGGCGATGATCGATGGGGCGACGAGGAGGGCTGGATTCGCGGCTGGATTTTACCTGGACGTAGGTGTTGGACGGGGCTGCTCGTTAAGAAGGTGATTCTTTTTAGAATAGGTACATGCGTTTCAGGGTAAAATAAGGCCGCTCACTCAGCCCTCCCTCGTCTTGCCCCATCGATCATCGGCGTGCCTGTTTAAATAAGCATCCGGTACGATGTCAGTGGGCATTTGAAGGAAGAATAAAAAGAGGAAAGCAGGGGAGGACAGGTACACAAAATCATAGATCACACCTGCCCACTTGCATCTCTGCCGCCTTTCCTTCCCTTCCCCTAAAATATGATCACAGCGAGGGGCGAGGGGCGAAGAAGGTGAGCGGCCTTATTTTACCCTAGACAACGCGCGTCTATTCTAATAGGTGAAACTAGCTTTACGAGCAGGTCAGTCCATCCCGTACGCCCAGGTAAAATCCAGCCGCGAACCTTCTTCGTCCCTCGCCCGCCCTTCACAAAGTGCGCTATGCGTGTTAATCTGCTCGCTGTGATTATATTTGCCCAAACTTATCGTCTCATGAGAGTATTTTTAACGGTAGGGTTGTTGCTATTTTTTCAACCCCTTTTTGCACAGCGCCCAGTAAGCAATGCCTTTGGCAAGGTCAATTCGGCCTATGACGAATTGGATCCCGTGGTGAGTCCTGATGGGCGCACCTTGTTCGTTACCCTCGCGAATCATCCGTCAAACATCGGAGGGAAAAAAGATCAGGGCGATATC
Organism: Chryseolinea sp.; assembly: GCA_035489615.1. Classification (GTDB taxonomy): domain Bacteria; phylum Bacteroidota; class Bacteroidia; order Cytophagales; family Cyclobacteriaceae; genus Chryseolinea. The sequence continues at coordinate 15,461 of DATHKA010000300.1, read as the reverse complement.
TGGATATCGACGATGGGCGAAGACAACCAGTGGAGCGCGCCGGTACACGGCGGCAACCTGATCAATGACGGAGCCTTTAACGCCGTGGCGGGAGTTTCTTCCGACGGCACCCAGCTGTTTTTGCTGGGGCACTATTCAACCGGAGGGCCTATACGCACGCAAGGCATTGCCGTATCGAACCGGGCAGGTGATGGCTGGTCGAGGCCCGAGAACATTTCCATTCCATATTTTCAAAACAAGGCCAGTGTGCTTACCGGTCACGTAACGGCCAGCCGTTCGGTGTTCGTATTTTCGGCAGAGACCTATGGCACGCGCGGAGTCGAAGACATTTACGTTTCCCTGCGCACGTCCGACGGCAAATGGTCCGAGGCGAAGAACCTGGGAGGCGTGATCAATACACCCTTTCAGGAGTTAAGTCCGTCGCTCAGCGCTGATGGCAAGACGCTATACTTTTCCAGCAACGGACGCAAGGGCTATGGCAGCTTTGATGTCTACTCATCGGTACGCCTGGACGATACGTGGACGAACTGGTCGGTGCCCGTGAACCTCGGCGCTGCGTATAACACGGAGGGACGCGAGATGTTTTTTCGTTCGAATGAAATGCTGGGCTTTATGGTGTATGCGAGTACAAAGAACAGCGATGGCTATGGCGACATCAGGATATCGGTCCTGGATGAACCGTATAAGCCGGATAAAGCCGACAGTGTGATCTACGTTGAGATGCCGCCAGTGATGGCGCAGGACACCGTGAGCCGCGTCGTGGAAATCGCGCGCGCACCCGCCGATGGCAAGAACGTGCGCGTACATGGCAAGATCACCAATGCAAAGACCGGCGAGGCGATTGTCGCGAACCTGTACTTTGCGGCGCCGGCGAATAGTCAGACCACGCAAGCCACCGCTGATGGTTACGTGGTAACGATTCCCAGTACCGACGATTACTCGGTTCGAATCGAAGGCAAAGGATATGTAAGCACGATGGAGAAGCTGGAACTTCACACCTACGAATTGAACGACCTGGAGATGAACTTCAGGTTGCAGCCCATCGAGGTGGGTACCACGGTTAACCTCAAAGATGTTTTATTCGAGCAGGGAAAGACGGTGCTGCTGCCGCAGTCATATCCGGAATTGGACTTAGTGGTTTCCTTCCTGAAAGCCAATCCAAACGTTAAGATTGAACTGGCGGGTCACACAGATAACCGCGGTATTCCCGCGCAGAACGTGAAGCTGTCACAGGCGCGTACAGAGAAAGTGAAAGAGTACCTGGTAAGCAAAGGCGTTGAAGGCAAGCGGGTCTCAGGCAAAGGCTATGGTGGTGCTAAACCAATCGCGAGCAATGACGACGAGGAAACGAGGAAGCTGAACAGGAGGGTGGAGTTTGTGATAAAGAAATCGTAGTCGATTGCAATTAGTAATTAGTAATGAGTAATTGTGGAGGGGCCTTTCGGCCCCGGTATTTAGGTGTTCACGGACCCCTTCAGGGTCGCCTCTTGCGGCGCCAAGCCGCCCTCCAATTACTAATTACTCATTACTAATTTAGAACGTTTTCTTCGACAGCGCCTTCATCACATCATTCTTATAATTCCGTCCGATCGGAACACTGAACTTTCCGATTTCCACATCGGTGGCTGAATAGGCATCGATCTTCTCCACGTTGATAATGAACGAGCGGTGGATCCGGAGGAACTGTGGCCGTGGAAGGCTTTCCTCGAGGTAGCTGATCTTCTGTTGCGTGACAATTTCCTTGTCGGCCGTGCGCACTTTCACGTAGTCTTTCACACTTTCAATGTACAGCACGTCGGCCATACGCGTTTTAACCATCTTCTTGTCGACCTTAAAGTATACGTAGTCGTCGTTGAGAGAGTCGGTTTTAACGCCAGCAGGTAGCGTAGCCGTTGGCTGGTGCAATACCTTGGCCACGGCCTTGAGGAACCGATCGAAGGGGATAGGCTTGAGCAGGTAATCCACCACTTCCAGTTCGAAGCCTTCGATCGCATAGTCGCGATAGGCAGTAGTGAAAATGACTTTCGGGGGATTCTTCAGTGTTTTGATGAAGTCCAGTCCGGAGAGTTTCGGCATTTGAATGTCCAGGAAGATGACGTCCACCGGGTGATCCTGGAGGAAAGCGAATGCATCAATAGCATTCCTGAAGGTGCCCAACAATTTGATCGGCTCGATCTTTTCGAGATAGGACTCCACGATTTCAATTGCCAGCGGCTCATCGTCAACGATAATACAGGATAGCGACATAGTGATTTCGTGAATGATTACGCGGTAGTTTCAGTGGTCTCCACAGTTGAAGGCACTCACGACTGTATCGTGAGAATGACGAGGAACGTTTCCTTTCCGTTGATGATCTTCAATTCATGTTTACGCGGGTAAAGCAAATCCAGCCGGCGCTTTACGTTCTGAATGCCAATTCCTTCTTTCTTTTGAACGGCATTCTCGCCGTTCTTGTTGTTCTCCACCTTGATCACAATCAGGTTGGGCTGGTTGTCGATCGTGATTTTCACCCAGGAAAGCTGAAGGGTTTCGCTGGCCCCGTGTTTGAAACAGTTTTCAACAAACGGCAGGAGGATGAGCGCGGGAATCTTGCGATCGTGGGTCTCGCCGCGCACGCGGATATCGACGTCGAGCTTGTCGCCGTAGCGCATTTTTTCGATATCGATGTAGTTCCGGATAAACTTCACCTCCTTCGAGAGCAGCACCTCGTCGCTCGTGCATTCATACAGCATGTAATTGATGAGCTCCGACAATTTTAACACCGTTTCGGGCGCTTTGGGTGACGCCTTCAGCGTAAGGGCATACAGGTTGTTCAGCGTGTTGAACAGAAAGTGCGGATGGATCTGCGTTTTCAGGAACTTCAGTTCAGCCTGCAGCTTCTCTTGTTCGAGCACCTGTTGTTCTTGCTGGTTGACGTACCAGAATTTCAAGAGCTTGATGGCGACGGCAAAGAAAGTGACCGGATAGATGGCGACGAACATCTTGATGATCTTGGGCAGGTAGAAGAAAGGATCCTGGAGGCCGAGTGGAAAGTAAAGCGGATAATCAAAGTTGAAGGCGATGTAGCGTTGCGCGATGCCAGCAATGAAGGACGCCACCGTAAGCCAGGCGAAGAACGCCCCATATTTTTCAGGCAGCAGATACTTCGGCAGGAGAAAGTAAAGAGTAAAGTAGGTGAAGATGATCTTCACCGGCAGGTAGAAAAATTCCTGCAGGAACGTCTGCTTGTAGTTCTCCTCAAAGCTTCCGTACAGGATCGCATAAAACACCAAATGCGCCACCCAGAACAAGGTGTGCTGCAGGATTCTGTTACCGAAGAGCCAATCGAACTTTCGCTTTAGCAACGTGAAGAGATTTTAGCCAGGTCGAGCTTAGTGCAGGTCATAGCCGCGAAAGGTAGCGGAAAGTTTGTTTTGGATCACGGGTGGGACACGTACGGCGCCCCCCAGCTACCTGATGCAGTGTTAGACCGGACCAACCTCATTCGGCATGCGTTTTCCGGAAGGCGGACGACGAAAAACGGCATCTGTACCGGGACGCGATCAGGGTGAATTTCTCTGCGTAGATTAGACTTATGCAACACTTCATCCTGCGCCGTTCGGTCTTGCTTATTCTTGGCGTGATCATCGCATCTGCCGCGGTGTACTACTGTGTTTGCGGTGTTTGGAAGAACTGTTATTGCCATTACTACGAACAGGGGGCACGACGGGTATCCGCTCCATTTGCAGGTCATAGTGTTCCACGTCAATTCAGCCTGCCCGGTATTGGTTAATTGCCTCTAAAACCGGTAATTTCTTCGAAATTTCATTTTTTTCATGAGCTTACGAAAGGAGAAGGCAGCCCGTCTGAAGGTGCATGTGTTGGATCAGACGCTCAAATTAATCGGCAAAAAGTCGTTCGAGGACTTGTATGTGGATGATATCTGCGCACGGGCCAAGATTTCCAAAGTGACCTTGTTCAAATACTTCCCTCAGAAAGAGGATATTCTGCTGTATTATTTCCGCGTTTGGTGCATGTCGAGGTGTGTGGAGCTGTCGCAGAAACCCCGGGAAGGGGCTGCCGGAATCGTTTACCTGTTCGACAAGCTTGGCGAGACGTCGGAAGAGCATCCAGGCCTTATGCTGGCGGTTTTGGGGTACTTATCGGACATGCGCCGGTCGCCCAAGCCGTTTCCGATCAAGATGGAAGAAAAAAAGCTGCTTTTTCCGGAGGTGACCAACATCACGGTTGTCGACATCCTTTCACTCGATCAGATGGTGGAGAAGTTTGTGCTGGAAGCTATCTTCAGGAAGGAAATCACGCGATCGGCCAACACGAAGGACATTACGCACCTGCTGCTGGCCGCTTTCATGGGTGGAATTGTCATCGCCCACACCAATCACCTCCTTCCGTTGAAGATGTATTATCGGCGGAATGTGGAAATGGTGCTGAAGGGGCTGCAGCAGTGACCTCCCGCGCACGCGTTGGCGCCGGTCTTCAGACTGGTGCCGGGCACTCTTTTTTTCGTAATTGACATCGTGCCAGTCTTCAGACTGGCTTCGTCATTCATCATAACATCAATTCTTAACCTTCATCTGCTTTGTTCTGGCCTTATGCCGGTCTTTTTTCCGATCATACCATCTGTGGTGGTACTTCGGCTTGACTACCTTTGCGGTGGAGCCGGATTTTGGGCTGCATGAAGGCAGCATGAAGAACAAAAGAAAAATGGCTAAAAAGATGCTTCGCATGCCTCGGATGGCCAAAAATAGCATTTTTTGATATATTGCCGGGAGTCGTTTTTAAGGAAACGATTTCAGGGCGTCTATCGTATAATATCCATCATTACCTTTGACAAGATTCCCCCGAAACACCACTATGAAAAACCTGTTGCTTAGCCTAAGCGTTTTGTTGCTGGTTTCAACATTTACCGTTGCGCAGGATTCGAAGGATTTTGACTCCGGCGTTGCCAAGTTTAAGGCCCGCGATTACCAGGGCGTCATCACACAATTTAGTGCCGCGCTCAGCAATGCTGACCACAACAAGCGCTATGACGAAGACCTCTATTGGTATCGCGGACAGTCGTATTTCCACACCGGCGAGTATGCCAAATCATTGGATGACCTGAATCAGGCGTTGTCGCTCGATCACTACAATAAGGGCATGATCATCTGGTACCAGGCGCGTTGCTACGACAAGTTGGGCAAGACCAAGGAAGCGGCAGCTGCTTATGACAGCGCGCTGAAGGCCGCCGAAAATAATAAAAAGACGACGGCGCTCATTCATTATGATCGCGGCCAGTTTCACCTGCGTCACGGCGAGAAGACGGCAGCGGATGCCGATCTGGCGGCTGCGGTTGAGTTCGATCCCAATGTTCAGCATGCGGCCGTGGCTCACGCGGTAACGGCAGGGCCGGCGACCAAGCAGCCCGCTACTACCGCTACGGCTACACGCACACCGGGCGAGGATAAAAAGACACAGATGATCATTCGGACGAATCCTAATGCGTCGAAACCTGACGCTACGCCCGGCCAAACGGCACAGCAAGCTACGGCGACACCCGCAGCGCAGAACGCGGAACTGGTGTCGGCTATCGCGGCCACTTACAAGGACGAGAAACGCTATGCCCTGGTCATTGGCAACAGCAACTATTCGAAAGACATCGGCGTGTTGAAGAACCCGTTGAACGATGCGACGGATGTGGCGACGGAGCTGCGTAAATCAAATTTCGACGTGCAATTGATCACCAATGCGACTTATGTGCAGATGCGTGAGGCGATGCGCAAGTTCCAGGAGAAACTCACGGCCGGTCCCCGCGATCAGACCGTCGGACTGTTCTACTACGCCGGCCACGGTGTGGCGTATCAGGATGAGAACTACCTCGTGCCCATTGACGCAGACGTAAAGTTCGAAGACGACATCACCCGCATGTGCTTCCCCGTGCAACGCATGGTGCTGGCTAACATGGAGCGCACCAACTCACGGATGAACATTGTCATTCTGGATGCTTGCCGGAACAATCCTTTCCCGGCGACGAACCGTGCCATAGCCGGCGGACTGGGGGAGATGAAGAAGGCGAGGGGATCATTCATCGCTTATGCGACTGCCCCTGGGGCGGTAGCGTCTGATGGTTCGGGCCGCAACGGCCTCTATACGCAAGAGCTGGTAAAAGCGTTGAGAAAGCCCGGATTGACGATCGAGCAGGTGTTTAAGGAAGTGCGGATGAACGTGATGCGTATGTCGGGTGACAAGCAATACACGTGGGATAGCTCCAACATCATCGGAGAGTTTTACTTTAAGTTCTGATTCAAGTCAGGTATTCGCTGAAGGAGAGAGGCGTACCCAGTTAGCGTCTTCTCAATCGGCGACCTTGCCACAAGAAGGTTTGGGCACGTGCGCCCAGGCTATCCGTTGCCCGATGCAACCATGACCGTTGTCTGACGTATAATTCAGGAAATTTACCCTACCACATGTCTATATGAGAAATTCATTTTTTCTGGCTGGCTTAGTCTTGATTTTTGCACACACCCTGAAGGCCCAGGACGAAGGGACCATTGTGAAGCGCGATCGCATCGAGCGCGATAAGAGCATATACCTTGCGTTGGGGCCGTCGTTTACGCTGGGCAAAAACATTGGCGACTACAGCGCCGGTTTCAGCATCGAGGCGGGCCTTACCAAGCGTATGAACCGGATATTCTCGATAGGACCATCGCTTTCATTCGTAAGATTCGATTACGATCCGGCCGTCACGGAGGCGGGCAATAAAAATACTTTTATTGGCGGTCCCTTTACAGATCAGACGGGCACGTATTATGAAGGCCTCTATATTGAATTGACGGGTGGTGACATTTCACTTACCTCGCTGGCGGTGAATCTGAAACTTAACATCGTGCCCATCAAGGACAACACGAAGTTTTCATTCTATGCATTTGCCAAGCCGTTTGTTGCCTATTCCACACGGTCGGAAGTGATTGGCGACGGCTACTACCTGAGGAATTATGACGACATTGAGAATGCGGATGACTGGATCACCTATGATGAGTTCGATTGGACGGCAGGTAACGCATATGTCAAGAGCGAGTACAACATCGATGTTTCTCAGGACATGAAGAAAGAATCAAAGGTCACGGGTGGTATTTACATTGGACCAGGCGTGGAGCTTTTTCCCACCAGGCCATTCTCGGCCTTTTTGCAGGTGGCCATCGGTTACACGTTTCCCATTACCTATGTGAGTACAGAATATTATAATAAGGAAGGCAGCGAAAACAATCTCCAGACAATTATCATTAATGGAGATATAGAGAAGTATCCGATGTTGAAGAAGGGCTTTCCTTCTATCGGGGTTCAGTTTGGCGCCTCCTATAACTTCTGATTTAGTTAAACAGATTCTTCGTATCTTAACTAAGCCGTTCTCTGGCGTCATCGTTGGAAGATTCGGCGACTACCATCACCCATGAACCTCAGGCGTTCTATATTTATTCTGCTGGCGCTGGTGAATTCCGGTTTTGCCGTAGCGCAGTTCAAGCTTTATGAGAAGGGTCACGACAGCTATACGTCGGGAAAATATGCTGACGCGATCAGGAATTTTTCCGAATATCTCACCAAGGGAACGCGTGATAAGGCCCTCGATGTAGAGGTATTCTATCTGCGGGCGCTTTCTTATTACAAGAGCAATCAGTATCAGTCGGCCGTCGGCGATTTCCAGGAAACTTTGCTGCTGGATCATCCGAATAGGGGAAACATCTATTGGTTTCTCGCGAAGTGCTACGAGAAGACGAACAATCTCCCGGAGAGCATAAATGCGTTTAACTATGCCGTTCGTGATCTCGATGGCAATAAGGAGAGTAAGGCCAAGTTGCTGTGGGAGCGGAGTCAGCTCTATACGCGGATGAATAACCTGCCGATGGCTTACCTTGACTTAAAGACGCTGGCGGCGTTGCAGCCGTCGAATGCGGATGCGAAGCGCGAGCTTGAGAAGTTGGAGAAGCAGGGCATCAAGCCGCCGTCTACGGCGGGAGTGGCTGTAGCGGCGGCACAGAAGGTGGTGGATAAGCCACAAGGCGAGAAGGATAGGAGCGCGGAAACAGGTAAGGCCGGCTCAACCGCACCTGCCAATAGCGGTACCGTTGCTGGTGGCACCAAGGTGGCGCAGAGCAATGAAAAGCCGGCTTTAAAGACGCAGCCGACTGGCGGTACGACCTCGGGGGGCGCCGGTACAACGACAGGTGGCACCAGTACGACGGCAGTGTCGCAGCCCGTGGCGAGTTCGGCACCTCACGTGCCCACGCTGGCCGAATTATACAAGGACGAAAAACGGTATGCGCTGGTCATTGGCAATGCCAACTATCCGAAAAATATTGGCGCCCTTAAGAACCCGGTAAACGATGCGACTGATTTTGCCAAGGAGTTGCAAGGCTCAGGGTTTGAAGTCCAGTTGCTGACAGACGCGACCTACGGGCAGATGCGGGCGGCGATGCTGCGCTTTAAGGAGAAGGTGGACGCAGGGGATAAAGAAAAGACTGTGTCGCTGTTTTATTACGCAGGTCATGGCGTGCAACGCGAAGATGAAAACTACCTGGTTCCTGTGGATGCGCTGATTGAGTTCGAGGATGACATCCAACGGTATTGCTTTCCTGTGCAGCGCATGGTGTTGTCGAATATGGAGCGTTCCAACTCGCGGATGAACATTGTGATCCTGGATGCCTGCAGGAACAATCCGTTCCCGGCATTGAACCGGTCATTGGGCGATGAAGGGCTGGGCGAGATGCGCCGCGCGATGGGATCATTTATCGCGTATGCCACGGCGCCCGGTTCTGTGGCGAGCGATGGTACGGGGCGCAACGGCCTCTATACGCAGGAGTTGATCAAGGCGGTAAAGAAACCAGGTCTGACGATCGAGCAGGTGTTTAAGGACGTGCGCCAGAGCGTGTTACGTTTGTCCGGCAACAAACAAAACACGTGGGACAGCTCGAATATCATCGGCGAATTTTACTTTAAGTTTCCGCAGTAGTAGCTTTGGTACGTCACCAACGACCACGCTATGAAAACATTCGAGACTTTGTCGGCAGCCATTCAGGCCTTGAAGACGGATGGCTATCAATACGATTTCAACCTTCATCCCGACGCGATCGAGTGCACGGACCTGCGTCAGAAATTTCGTCCCGACGAGTTTCATGTGGATGCCGTGTATCGGTTTGAGGGGATGACCAGCCCCGACGACAGCTCGGTGCTATATGCCATTTCTTCCAAGCAAGGACCGAAAGGCCTGCTGGTAGATGCCTATGGGATGTATGCCGAGTCGGTGAGCCCTGAAATGATCCGTAAGCTGACCATTGACGAAAAAACACGCCCCTGAGCCATTTTTTTCGGGCAAATTTTGGATAAAACCTGAGCAAAGCTATCTTTGCACACCTTTTGAGCATTTGATGATTTTATCATTGTTTGATTGGTTGATTGGCGCTGAAATCCTTGTATTTCCTGCATTTTCAATCGACAGATCATCAAATCAACAAATGGCTCTGGTCCGGTAGTTCAGCTGGTTAGAATGCCTGCCTGTCACGCAGGAGGTCGCGGGTTCGAGTCCCGTCCGGACCGCCAGTGTAAAGTGCCAGTTATGACGTAACTGGTTGATAATGAGTGAGAATGTTTTTTGAGATTGCCTACGTTAATCTCGCTGGTTGCTGTCTGGGTTGCGTAGCCGGGAAGGTTTTATGTTCGGTGGCGTCCTAAACAAACAATAACCATTATGCTTGTAATGTGGTACACAGTTACTTCAAAAGAGACGTCGGACGGCGCTCAGTTGTGGGCGTCTGAGCTTCTAAAGATCATGCCTGTGATCTTCAATAAGGTTTCCACGGGAGAGCTTCCCAAGGTTATATTGTTCCGCAGCATTTCTGATGCTATCCCTGAGGGCAATTGCATGGTGATATTCACCTCAAGGGACTTCTACAGTAGCTTTGTTAGCGCGTCTGCGTATGCAGAAGCACTTCGATCTGCATCCAGTAAACTAAAGATCGTGGTTCGATCAAGGGCGTTGGAGCCCGATGCTTTTTACGCCTCTGCGTTGCGGGACATCAAATAAAAAAGCCCTCCATCCTGAAGGGCTTTCTCTAACCTGAACAAAATATCATCGATGAGCCGCGACCACCAATGCGGCATTTTGAAAGTGGTCACATAAAGCTATGAAAAAAAGAAAGCCCGTACACGACGGGCCTTCGGATTGGAAAAAAGTGTTAACTGATTCAAAGCTACGAAATCAATTCGTGTTCTGCAGACCTGAGTACCTTGCATGAAGTTCAGCGACGTTTTTCTTTATCTGTTCCCAGTCAATTGCATACCTGTTGAACTCCGGATTCACCATTTCGCACTCATGAAGCAACCGCTCCAAGTCGTCGTCAAGTAGCTCACCCGCGCCTTCATCGCCTAAATAGCGTTGTGCTAACAGATTACCGTAGACCTCAATCAAGAAGGCCCGCGACCGTCCGTTATCGTCCAGCTGTTCCATGACTAGCTACCCCCGACAAGACCAGCCACTGCCTCTTCAATTGATTCTACATGAATGAAGCCGGCTGAATCGACAGCACGAATTAGTAGGCCCGCTCGGACCTCCACCAGCATACCGACTTTATTCTCCTTCCATAAATTGGCGTAGTACCCAAAGTCAACTTCGATTCCTCCAATCGTGTAGATACTTCCGAACGACGCATCTCCGATTACAAGTTCATCCACGCCAACTAAGGGCGACTCAATAAGCTTCAATCCAAGAAGCTCGTTTGATTCAGCAGATACCAGAGGCACCGCATAGCCGTCAATTGTAGTTTTTACAAGTCTTAGTGCTGCACTTGTGATCGGATGGATGGCAATGAAGTTCGGTCGATACTTGCCTCCAGCACTTGCTAGCATTTGCGCCTTCAGCATAATGACAAGATCGTACAGGTTTGGATTCTCGATAGCTGGTCCGCTGTACCCCGCATACGGCGTTGCCGACTCCAAGATCCCGCGCATGTGTGTGCCCGTGCCATCGCCGCTGTACAATTCGCTTTCGAGCTTCAACGCTACGTTTGTACGCAGGAATCTTTCGACCTCTGGCACAAGCAAATTGTAATCGACCATGAACTCTTTCGTCAAAACCGCTATATCTGCGATTTTAGTCGGGGTCATTGCATGCTCAGAAAATTCCAGTTCCGACTCCGGCTTACTCGCCGACTCGGCGACTGTGTCTGCGCCTCGTACAACTGATGCAACGTCCAGATAAGTGACCTTACCTCCGGTGTTCAACCCCAACGGAATGAAGCCGAAGAGAGATTGGAACAGGTTGGTATGGCCGGCATCCAACTGTCCGACACTGTTGAGCCGGTGACTTCGTGTTGACCCGCTCACGTTCGCCCTTGCGATGGCATCTTTAATCACAGCGATCGGCAGCGAAATTTTCACCGCGCGCGCAGCACCGCTTAGCAGGTCCTTGAAGGAGTTTTCACTTTTCTTCAAGATACTAGCAAGCTCATTAGTGACGCCAAGTGATGCCATAATAGTGCCCTCACCGCGCTTCTTGAGTTCTTTACCGAACTCGATTTGACGAGACTCCATTTCGTCAAGGCGCTCATTTGTCTTTGAGGCGAGCGCGTCCGCTATTTGTTCTGCAATCTCTTGATCGCGTTCTGATATTTTTGTCATACTCTTTTCTGTTGTGATCTCCGGCGGGAACGCACAACGGCGCTCCCTACCCGAAATCGGTGTTAAACAATTAATTTAAAAATTGGATTGAGACTGAGTGCTTTCACCGGCTCTTGCGAGTGGCTGGGCGGCTCTTGTCCTTGAAAAGGTTCATGGCATCTGGCCGGACGCTTATGACCTTGAGAGCGACAGTAAACAATATCCTGATTGCTCACCGAAGGAATGCGGAGTGCTGAGTGATTATGCTCGGCTCAGCTGCCGAGTGCTAGCAAACTTCCGGCTCGGCTTTGTTTTTCCGCGGCATCTCACGACGCGAGTAGTTGCGGAGGGTGGCCAGCTGACTCGCAGCCTGCCTTTTACACAAATGAAACTTCAGCGCTCGTTACAACGCTTTTGATGTTATGAACTAGTGATTTGTCGAGCATCGTTTTGATGCGTTGTAAAGTTATGCCTTTTTGTCAGCATTTATTAACTCAGCAACCTGCACAGCAACTATTTTATTAATATCCGTTTTCGGCACTAATTAATCAGTTAATGCCCGATCTCAAGAGGACTCGAACCCAACCAATTTAGCAAAGGTTCTAACGGCCAGTGGTGCAAGCTCCGGCCATCCGTTTGCTTGCTCAATAGCCGCGCGTTGGCGGATTCGTCTTTTGTTATGCTTTCAGATTTTAGGGTCGGGTTAATCGACCCTAAAGGTTTTTTACCAAGGTTCTGCGGAAAGAACTCATCAAGCCATGCGCCCTTGCGCTGCTCAATTCCTCAAGATCCTTTCATCAATCCTTGCTGAACCTCGATATCAACGCTCTCCATCCAACTATCGAAGTCAGAAAGCAGCTCCAATTGGCTCTCAGTGGCGTCAGTTGGTCTTATCGGTGTCCTGCGCTCCTGGATGATCGGCAAAATCGGTCGACCGTAACACCGGTTCAGGTGAAGCTTATAGAACTCAAGAAAATACTTAGGACGCAACAGCCCGCCAACGAACATTCTTAACTCATGCGGGGCACTAGGATCAGCCTTAATCGCTTTAAGCTGAGCCGAGGTGCATGAAAACAGCCGCTTGTAAATTTCAATGAACTCACTGTTGGAAAGCACTCCACAGCCGAGCTTTTCTAAGTACGCATTAATATTCTTTGCTGCGGCCGAACGCCTTGGTCGCCCTGCTCTGTTTATTCGTTCAGGATGATCCGCAAATGTGTTGCCGTCGAGATTGCTCTTCTTTTTCATTCTCACTGATATGTCCGCTGTTAAAATTGCTGCGCTAACTCTTCATCCGCATCGAGCAGGAATTTAGTATACTCTAAAATGTTTTTGTCTATCTGTCTTCTGAATACCGCGATGATTTCGCCGACCCCTGGATGCTCCTGGTCAGACTCGAACGCAATGAACTGTGCGTTAGTCATTGCTGACGTACGCAGCGCTAACTTTTGAATTTCGCGATAGCTCAGACCTAAGCTCATCAGCTTCTTAATCCAAGCAGGTTGTTTACTAAGCATAGAATTGTTGTTAAATGTTGAGTGAATTTTTTACTCTTCGTAAGTTTCTTCGTTGTCGTCGTTCGTGTTAAAAGCTTTTACCAAAGCCTTCCGTCGTAATAGAATTGTCGGAACGTCATGCGTCCCCCCGCGTCTTGATATTGCCAATACATTTGCCGGAAGCGATGAACCCGGTCACGATGATTTCTGAATAATGGTTGCATTGTCATAACTGTTTAAAAGTTAAAGCTGCTTTCCGGCTCAGTGTCTTCCGGCACCGTGCGCTACACGTCATCTTTTTGCCAAACATCTGCCCTTCGGTGTCACAGTTCGTAAATGTCCGATGTGTGACAAGCTGAGGAGGAAGCGAGGCTCGCCACCCCATCCACATGGAACAAACTCAAAGTGCGTTGTAAATGTTCATTGTTATCACTTAAACAGCCTCCCTAAATGCAAACCATGTAGTTAACCGCCTCGGTTAACGGAATGGCGCCCAACGCGAGTTGACGCCCGCCACTCACCGTGCTTAGACGTTACTGCATTTTCATAGGGCGGAATGCAATTATCGTTTAGAGAGAGTCCGACCCCCTAACCCCTATAAAAGCGTTAGGAGGAAATTGTTTTTATGTCGGCCCCCTCACCTTTGGGACTCGAAGTCCCGGGCTAATGCAATCCGACAGTGGTTTACGTCTCGCCTACGGATTGCACGTAGTATCACACCTGACGAAAAGTTGTTTCCCGTTTGCAAGAATCTTTGCGTTGCCGCTGAAGGTATCGAACGGGATGTTGCCGAGTAGCGGAACCACCCGGCCACCTTTGTTCGGCAAGGCAGTTTTATATAAATCAGGTTCCTCTGCTAACCCGTAGGATTAGCATCGATTACGATGACTTCGTAAGCAGTCCGAAAAATGATTTATCTTTGTCCATCTGTTCGCACCAGATATCGTATAGCTTATTTCGCCCGTACTGCTGGAAACAGGACGGGCTTTTTTATGTCTACTTAAGGAAGCTTCAATTCGAATTCAGCGATCGCGCGATCGAAGTGGGGTTTCATTACTTCATCACCAATAAAGTGATCGCGGTCGTTTTTCAAGTACTTGAGAGTTAACAGGTCCCCGTCACGAACAATCACGACGCCATCAATGACATCGTTTCGCCTCACACATGCGAGAACGGGTTCCCATTCATTTATTAAATTTGCAAGGGTGATCCATTCAACTTCCTTTGCTAATTCTTGAGGTGACCGTAGAACTGGCACTCCATGGGTAACACATGTCGCATTCACAAGTGGGAACAATCCATCGATCTTCACATAGGGGTCGCGCGAAGGACGTCGCGAAACAATTTGCCCTTGGAGATGAGCGATGCATTCAATTATAATCTGCTTCATATTTGGTGAGGGATATAGGGTTAATGGCGCAACCTGGACCGCACCTACAATCATGTTCCGGTGATGAAATTGTCAGTTTCAGAGGGGAAATAAGCGATTGTGTGACGGTGTACGTAGTCTTGGCCGGACTCGAATGCTAAGCCGCTGCTTGTTGCCTTTCAGCTTTTTTGGTAACTGTAATCGACTCGGTGCGGACATACTGCCGACCCGCAATCTTTTCGAGTTCTATGAGGTTTCGCCTAGCCCATTCGTATGCGGTCTGACGGGTGATGTTGTATTGCTTGCAGAATTCAGGCATTGCCATACGCTTAGGCTGCGGCGAGGAAAGGAGGGCTTTCATTTGCGCGATATCCTCGCGCACTACCTTGAGATCGTTACGTACTTCGTCGAGAATGTTCATAATGTTAATGTTGTGCTTTGTGATAAACACAAAATTAACAGAGGCGTAAGAGACGGGGTAGGAAATAAGTGCGTGAATATTAGCCCTTTTTTCGCTGCACTTTCTTCCGTTTTCGGATAACCACAGCGTCAGGAAAATGCTTCTGGAAGGCGTCCAATAATGGAGTATGAGATGGAGAGACATGATGGAAGCACGACCAAAGGAACTCATAGGTTAACCCGCTCTTCCTTGTGAGCTTCCGGATATGGTCAGACCAAAATTTCCCCACTTCGTAAACACCTTCAACTGGTCTGCCCTTCGTTCGAGTAGGTTCAAGTATACTAACAATCTTGGCGGCGTTCTCAATAGCCTTTAACGCTGCACGTATAATTGTAGGGTTTGTGATCGGCTTCGGGGAATGCCCAGTCGCCGGTCTAAGCGTGATACTGACAATCGGCTTCTTTTTAATAAGGCTTAGGATATTTTCTGTGTTTGTTCTTTTTCTACGGCCCTTAGGCTTCTCACTACTGACGCTCATAGAGTAACTGTACATTATAGCAGACAACGT
>DATHKA010000299.1:0-7310 GCA_035489615.1 Chryseolinea sp. | reverse complement strand
TGCGGTCTTTCCAATAGCGCAAACAAACGCCCCATCGACGTCTATCTGACAAAATTCCAATCATTACTTTTCGCTAACAACCCATAACGCGGAAGCAACAGACTTATCCATATCCTTCACCCTTAACAAAGGTATTTTCAGGTAGGCAGTCCTTCCCCCTAAGCGATCATAAAATTCACCGCCTCTGGGGTCTGTATACGCGTCGAAGAGATCGTAGCGACTCATCACGTAATTGTGAATGCCGAGGTAGCCAAACTGATAGTCGTTTCGTGGAGCGGGCATCGGCTGGCTAAAGGCATCGGGATGGGTGTGGATTATCGCCAGCACCTGGAAATTTTGATCGTGAACCGTGATGAACAACTTGCCATCGATGAGTTTTAAACCAAATGCACTCAGACTAGCACGATCAAATGTATTGTTCTTGTTGGGCAAGATCACGAGCCCTTCCGGAACAAAGAAACCTGCATTCTCTTTAAAGGTGTGCCCATAACGAAAACTCGCACTCCAGAGTACATCCAGGCCAGCGGCCACGTCGCTGAAAAACACACCGCCTTCAAAGTGATTGTATTCTTCACTCACAAATTGTTTTCGTTCTGCAACAGAGCGGGTCGTCAGCTCCCCCGGGGAACAACCAATAAGAGACATGAATATAACTATACAACTGGCAAGCGCGATGTGACGCCTTGCGGTTTTGACGGTGGAGATTTTCATCACTTTGAAAGTTTAGGTGAGTCATCGTTGTCAATGAATTTTCGATGATGTCAAAAGTGATCTTGTTCCTGGCGTTGTACTACCTCGCCTGGTTCATCCACGGATGGTTTTGTTGCATGGAAATAGCTGCGGTTGCCATGTGCTTTTCCGATTAGCACAAATGGGTTATTCCCTGCAAAAAATGTTGCAGCGAGTGTGATACGAGCCAGTCGCAGTGTTACGGATTGAAAGCAGTTTGCATAGCTTGCACGCTTGGCCCTTTGCATGGGCTAAAACAAACCAATGCAGGATTTAACGGGATGGGAGACCTGGTTCTGAAACGACTAAGGCTTGTCGACGCTGGTTCTCGCGTAATACTCCGAAGGAAGTGTACCAAATTCGTCTTTGAAGCATTTGCTGAAATACGAAGGATTTGAAAAACCCACTTCGTACGCGACTTGTGCTACAGGACCCCAGTTCTGTGCAATGAGTTGACTTGCACGATGAAGTCGCAGTTTTCGGATCAGCTCTACAACGGAAAGGCCGGTGAGGGCGGTGATTTTTCGGAACAATTGCGACCGACTTAACCCTATTTCGGAGCTGAGCGATTCAACGCCCAACTGGTCGTCGGTCATGCGCTCGAGAATGATCTTCTTAACGCGGTCGAGGAATTTTTCGTCGTCAGAAAGAACCGCGACTGTTGGCGCCTGACTGAGCAGTTCGGCACGCAACTTCTCACGCATCCTATCCTGCCGGTTGATCGCATTGCGCACCTTGAGAATTAGTTCGTTCTTATTAAAGGGTTTTACCAGGTAGTCGTCGGCTCCGCTCTCCAGCCCCTGCAGCTTGCTTTCCTGACTTGACTTTGCCGTGAGCATGATCAACGGAATATGGCTCGTGCGTATATCCTTCTTGATTTTCTTAGCCATGGTGATGCCATCCATTTCCGGCATCATCACGTCACTCACGATAAGATTCGGCACTTCAATAGTAGCGCGTTCAACACCTTCCACACCGTTTTCCGCCTCGAGAAAATGATACTCCACGCCCAGTGAATCAATGATGAAAGCCCTTAGATCTGCATTGTCTTCTACCACCAGAATAGTATACCTGTCCGGCACAGGCTCGTCAACCGGTTGACTCTCCTGTTGATTGTTGGATTGCGTGCCGAGGCCGTTTGGTGAGGTGACCCGTATTATGTTCTTCACTTCAATCTGTGGCTCCAACTGCTGCAACAACGTAACGGGTAAGGTAACCCGAAACTCTGTTCCTTTGCCCATCTCGCTGGTCAGGTCGATTCTGCCGTTCAAAAACGCTACCAACTCTTTTACCAGCGCCAATCCAATGCCTGTTCCCACTTCCTTATGCGATTCGCTTACCTGATGGAATCGTTCGAACACTCGTTGTTGTTCTTGTACTGGAATACCGATTCCCGAATCTCTTACCGACAGAAACAGTCCGTCTGCATCGGCACGACTTTGCACGTGTACAGCACCTCCGGAAGGGGTGAACTTGATGGCATTGTTGATCAGGTTGATCAGGATCGTCTCCAATTTACCTTTGTCATAGAGAGCAGGGCGCACGACGACCGGTATTTCGATCGATAAAGACACGCCCTTCTGCTTTGCCAATGACATAAAGGAACTTGCTACTACGCGGATGAATGCGTTCAGGTCGCCTTCTGATTGTTCAAGTCTCAACCCGCCGGCTTCGAGTCTGGCCAGATCCATCAGTTGATTGATGAGCTTGAGTAACAAGTCTGCATTCCGCTGAATGAGTTTTAATTTTTCCCTGGTGTGTGGATCGTTCGCATACCGTTCCAAAAGATCCTGAACGGGTCCATCGATCAGGGTAAGCGGTGTCCTGAATTCGTGACTGATATTAGCGAAGAAGCTTGTCTTTACCTTGTCTACTTCTTTGGCTTTCTCCAGCTCCACATGCTCAAGCCGGAGATTGGCTCTTAATCGTTCCTGGTGCACGACAACGCTTCTTGCCGCGAATAGCAATGCGAGGGCAATCAGCGCGTACGCGCTGTAGGCCCACCAGGTCTTCCACCAAGGTGGGTTCAACGTTATGGCTATTGCTTTCTCGGCCATCGCCCCACCGGAGGTATAGGCACGGAGACGGAAGGTATAGTCACCGGGAGGGACAGCTAGATAGAGTGAAGAATTATCGGCGCTTACGTCACGCCATTCATTATCAAATCCTTCCAGCATCGAATAGAACCGATTTCCCTCAGGGTCACGATAATCAGGCATGGCAAATGAGATGGAAAGGTTATTTTCATCATGTTTCAGGGTTGCAGTCGCCAGATTTTCAATCGGCCCATCCACACCACCTAACTCCCGGGACAAAGGTTCGTTGTTGGCAAGGAAGCTGGTAAACAACGCATGTGGGGGTTCTTCGATAAACGACAATGCGTCTGCCTTGATTTTGTAATAGCCGCCTCCATTTCCAATAAGAAGGTCGCCTGCTCGTGTCACACCAATAGCGCCGACAGTAACACTGCCTGGCAAAATGCCATTCTGAAGGGCAAACTGACTTACCACTTGTCGGGCCGAGTCGATGCGAACGATGGCCGACGGACCGGAAACCCACAAGTTCTTGTGAAGATCTTCAACGATGCCATAGGTTCTTTCGGATGCGATGGATGCATTGTATCCGGCAGGAACGAATTCATCAGTTTTTGCATCGTATTTGAACAGGCCATTTGAGGTGCCTGTCCACAACGTACCTGCTTTGTCCCGGTAGAGATAGGTGCATTTTGCTCCAAACTGATATCGCTTGAACTTCTCTGTTCGTTTGTCCATGCGGTTAATGCCACCACCTTCTGTTCCTACCCAAAGGTGACTGTCGTCGGCGCTCAGACAAGTAACGTGGTTACTTCCCAGTGAGGTGGGATCATTAGGCACCGTTTGAAATTGTTTAATGGCTCCTGACTTGTCGTTGTATTTTATCAGGCCATGTTCCACATCGGTGATCCATAAGGAGCCATCATCATCCTTCAGGATCTGAATGGTCAGGGCGCTGGCAACACCAAGATCCAGCTTCTTGTACTGGCCCGTTTTCGTATTCAACTTATAGGCACCCGCATGTGTTCCGATCCAGAGATAATCCGGGCCGTCGGGCGCTAACGCGATCACAATAAGCGCTTCATCACCGCGCCGCACGATAAAATTCTTCAACACCTTTTCTGCACGATCAACATGAAATAAACCAGCACCCGAACCTACCCAGAGGGTCCCATCTCCATTTTCAAGAAAACGTGTGGTATTCATCCGTTGGTCGGGCGCAATTCTCACATCTTCGAACATTTTTCTTGAAGGGTCGACTCTAAATAATGCAGGCTTGTTACTCGTAATCCAGAGCACTCCTTCCCTGGAAACGAATGCATTCCAGCTGGTGTCGTCGGGATAGCCGTTACTGTTGTTGTATCGGGTTAATTTTTGTGTAATGGGATCGTACCGGGTAATGCCTCCCCACAACGCGCCAAACCAGATGGCCCCGGTGTGGTCCTCAATAATAAAAGTCACTACATCGACGGCATGAAACCAGGGGTGTGCCTGACGTGGCGGTCTGCTTAGTTTATCTGGATGGGCAGGATCGAAGGAATGTCGATGAAATTTTCCCGTGGCGCGATCCATCGTATGCAGACCATCTCCACCGGTGCCAACCCAGAACACGCCTCTGCTGTCTTCAAAGATTGCACTTATCGCATTGCTGGCAAGGCTTTGAGGATCGGTGGGATCGTGCCTATACCGCACAAATCCCCCATCAGGTTCCATACGATTAAGTCCGCCTGCATTAGGGTCGTTTACCTCCCAGGGAAACCCAGCGGTGGCTACCCACAGGGTACCTTGCCTGTCTTCATACAGACTTGAAACGAAGTTGTGTGTTAATGACCGGGGATTGTTGGGATCATGACGGTAGTGCGTGAACTCTCCCGTTTCCTTGCCCAGTCGATCAAGCCCGCGGGCGGTTCCTACCCAAAGATTTCCGTTCCGGTCGCTAAGAATAGCGAGCACTGCGCCGCTCGACAGGCTGGTCGTGTTAGTCTCTTCATGCCTGAAGTGTGTGAACGTTTCGGTAGCCGGATCGAAACGATCCATTCCGTTGTTGAACCCCACCCAGATCATTCCCTGCTTGTCAGCATATACGACGTTGATATCTGTGCTGCCCAACGTATTCGGATCCGTGAAGTCTGGCCGGTAAATAATCAGTTTCTGTCCATCATAACGATAGAGACACTTTTCATCCTCGCCAGAGAACCACATATAGCCCCTGGGGTCCTGGGTGATATTTCTGATTTTCCCCAATGGTTTTCCAACTACTCCCTGAACCTCATGGAAAGTAAGGGGATAATCCTGACCAAAAGCAATGCATGCACATCCGGAGAGGGCTACGGTAACGATCCACAATACACGTCTTGGCACAATAAAAGTTTTCATCATACGGATCGTTCAGGTCACAAATGAATCAGGCAATACGAAGTCTCAATATCCTGGATTTTGAAGGAGATATTTATTCTTGTCAATTTCGGCCTTGGGTATTGGAAAGACTGTGCGATAACTTTCTGATACGTCTTTCTCCGGAATGCGCACATCGGTAAAGTGACCGAAACGAATCATGTCGTTGCGCCGATGCCCTTCCCATGACAATTCTCGTGCACGCTCGGCAAGAAGACCCTCGAGGTTCAGGTCTTCCATTGAAAAGTCCGGCATCGATGCACGGCTGCGGATAGAAACGTTGCCAGCCTTTTGATTGATGGTGTTCAAAGCTGCTGCGACATCTCCGCTCCTGAATTGTGCCTCTCCCTTCATGAGGATAATATCCGCGAGGCGAAACACGGCAAAGTCGTTCGACATGTGCCATCCCGTTTTGTTGAACTCCCATTTGGCGCATCGCGCGCCCGCTACTTGCGCCTTCGGTGGGTCGATATGGAAACTGGTAATGACCGGATCAAAACTGATTGCAACGGGTGGTGTCTCATCCGTAAATTGCATGTGATCGACGTCTTCAATCTGCCCAACGTACTGCTGCCCGACGAGGAACATTTCTCTTCGACGATCGTTGTCGTCGAAAAGACTCAGATATTCTGCTGTGCTGCACGGTCCGTTGGAGCCGCCGCCATCTAAGCCAAAGGTAGCGCCACTCTTATAGTGTAGCGTAAATAGCTGTATGACGAAATATCCCATATTGTTCGTGAAGTCGAACGGGATAGCAAAGATGTTCTCACGGGAACTTTCATTGTTGACCGCGAAGTTCTTAAAAAAATCGTCTTCCAGTACATACATGCCGGAATTCAGAATGGCATCGCAAGCCGCCACGCAGTCTGCCCACCGCGGTTTACCAGTATACACTTCTGCGTTCAGATAAAGCTTCGCGAGCAAGGCATGCACCAGCCACTGCGTTGCTCTGCCGTAGGTCTCGACGTTAACGGCCGACGTGAGAAGAGGAAGATTTTCCTTCAACTCCCGCTCCACGTAAGCGAACACCTCTTCACGCGATCTCGTGGCCACTTCGTAGGCGGAGACACCTGGTTCCTCAACGATCGGAACGCTTCCAAACAAGTCCAGCGCCTGATAGTAGTAGAATGCACGCAACGTTCGCATCTCAGCGATCAAACCACGATATTTCACCTCGCCATCCGGTAGTTTCTTAAGTGATTGTACAATCAGGTTGATACCGTCCACCCCGTTGAAAATAAACTTCCAGCCATCCTGAACCGATTGACTGTTCGGCGTCCACTGATGCTTCCACAATTCTTCCCAATAACCGCCGTCAATCCAATTTCCGGCGCGAACAGGGACAATAATCTCGTCTGTGGTTGCCTCTTGAAGGTAATAGGCATTGGCATCGCCCTGAAAACCTGGTGCATAGCTCCTGAACTGAACGTAGGCTTGTGCAACGCCTTGTTCTATCTGCCCGGGCGTGAGCCAGAAGTCGGCAACCTTGTCGTAGGCCGGGACGTCCAGATCGTTACAGGCGAAGGCCGATAGCAACGGCAATAGCATCGCGACAGAGCGTTTCGAAAATGGCTGGAGAGTGCTGGTATTCATATTTATTTTCGCTTCGGCTCTTTAATTCTCGTGCTTAAAAGGTAAGGTCAACGCCAAGGGTGAAACTTCGCGTCTTCGGATAGTACGATTGATCGATGTAGCGCTGCGATCCGTCCACGTTCACCTCGGGATCAATTCCGTTATAGCGTGTGAGTAAAAACAGGTTTCTGGCCACGGCATAAATTCTCAGCTGCGTCATTCTTTTGATTTTGTTGAAAGTGTATCCCAGTGTGACGTTCTCCAGGCGGGCATACGATGCGTCCTGTAGCCAGTACGTTGAAATGTTGGGCAACTGTCCAAACTCATTGTTAAGGGAACCTACGGTTACGTTCGTAGCCGGGAGGTAGGCGCGCGAGTCAAGATTCAGCAGGCCGTTGGCAAACACCTTTGATCCCTGAACGCCCCGAACAAAAATGTTGAGATCAAAACTGTGATATTGAAATGCGTTGGTCAGTCCCCACTCGAAGTCCGGCGTAGGGTCAATGTATTGCCGGTCCTGATCAGTAAATTCCGTATCGGTACCCATAGGCGCACCCTCGGTGTTGTACTTTACAAACAGCT
>DATHKA010000298.1:0-15223 GCA_035489615.1 Chryseolinea sp. | reverse complement strand
CAGGCGTGTGGGTATACTCAGGGTCGAATGCGGGACTTCGCTGGAGGGTACGTTTGCAAAGGGACGATAGTTCTTTCGGAACAACGTGTTCCAATGCTCGGAAGATATCTTTCGTTCGTTCGTAAAATGACCATATTCGTTAATGACCTTAGTCTCGATTATGTTGAAAATCTGCTCTGGATTTACGTTCCCGCATTCGTGACATTCGCCTTCGTCGCTGTTGAGCAGGTTAATACTGCGCTTAAAGTAAACGATGGAGTCGACCGGGTTGCCATAATAGATCTGATATCCTCCGTAGTCGAGGATCAGCAGCTTATCGAACATCTTGAAAATGTCTGACGATGGCTGATGGATCACGGCAAAGACAAGCTTGCCCTTCAGCGATAATTCTTTAAGCAGATCGATGATGTTTTCTGAATCCCTTGACGACAAACCGCTCGTGGGTTCATCGCAGAAAAGCACTGCCGGCTCTCGCAACAGTTCCAACCCGATATTGAGTCGCTTGCGTTGCCCTCCGCTGATCGTCTTCTTCAATGGAGAGCCGACCTTCAGGTCTTTTGTTTCCGACAGTCCAAGATCTTCAAGAACCTTGTTCACCAGAACATCAATGTCGTGTTCTTTCTTGTTGCTGAAGCAAAGTTTCGCGGCGTAGTAAAGATTCTGGTAGACCGTGAGATCTTCAATTAACAGGTCATCCTGGGGCACGAACCCAATTACCCCTTCAACCCTACCCGGCTCTTTGTGTATATCGATGCCGTTAATCAGCACCTGCCCTTCCGACGGCGCTTCGGATCCATTCAACACGTGTAGCAAAGTCGACTTCCCGGCGCCCGATCCTCCCATCAAGGCAATAAGATT
This sequence comes from Chryseolinea sp., assembly GCA_035489615.1. GTDB lineage: Bacteria > Bacteroidota > Bacteroidia > Cytophagales > Cyclobacteriaceae > Chryseolinea. The sequence goes on along the minus strand of DATHKA010000298.1, from coordinate 14,365 downwards.
GCCTGATTCTTCGTTCAGCGATACTTCGCGCAGACCCAGCTTGCCATTCTTAAATCGAAAACTCAGGTTTCTTCCCTCAAACGACAGTCGCGGAAAGCGGCCAAATTTCTTGAACTTCGTCAGCACGTCGCCGTAGTAAACCGGCTCGTCTTTTTCCCAGCGCAACATGCTGCCCACGGCGAACACGGCAATTTTTCCCGACTTCACGGGAACACCATTCAGATAGATATCCGAACCACCGATATACTTCAGGAAATAAAACTCCGCTTGTTCAACGTACAGAACGGCCACAAAGCCCTTCAGATCCTTGCGGCGTATATGTGGCGGGTGCTGAAGGGTCGTAGGCGTCGACTCATCGACGATGAGTATCTTCTCGTGATTCAGCTGCTCCGGCGTCTGGCCCAGGGTAAAGACCATTATGGCCTCAATCTCGTCCTGGTGGATTTTAAACGAGGATCCGATAGCCAAAACGAGCTGACGCTCCCGGTCGGAAATTGATCCGTCGGCTTGCACGATGTTAACCAACTCGAGAATAATGACAACTTTTTGTTTCTGGGTGAGGTCCGCATTGACTGCTGCGCACAATTCCTCCAGCCTGGCCATCTCTGCGTGCAGCTCTCGCGTTGGTTCTGCACGTCCTGTGGCCGAGTATTCGTCGAAAATTTGCAAATACGGGTCGATTGCTTTCTGACTGAGGTGTTCATCCAGGAACCGGCGAATCTGATCTCGCTCTTGATGCGTAACCTCGCCGTCCCCGGCAACGACAGCAAACAACCGAAGGATGGCTTTGAGAAGAGGTTCGCTCATGATGTATGCAGGCTCTGGAGATTAAATATAAAACAAAGTCACATTTGAAAAAAAAGAAAGGGACCGGTTGGTACCGGTCCCTTTCCCAAGGCGCTCGTCACAAGGGCAACGATGTCTATTTTCATTCAGTGATTTTCTTGCGCAGGCGCTCCACGATGTTCGTAATCTCAACAAGATTCTTGTCGGACAACACCAGGTTTGCCTTGTTATTCTTGATCTGTTCTTCGATGTTCAGTGCTGCATACTCAGCCTCCAGCGCTTTCAAATCCGTCACCAATCCTGCAACAGACTCAGGCTGTTCGCGGATCGAAGCCAGCATCTTGTTGACTTCCGTAACTGATTTCTTCTGTTCCAGAACGATGCGAACCAGTGGTGTGAGAATCGTGTTTTTTGCGTCGTCCGGCAGGAGATCTTTAGGGTAAGACCTCACCACCCCCGTAGCAATGTACAATCCTTCTATAAAGCTTCCCGTGATGACCATCGCAGAGAGTTTATTTCGATTGTCATCCATGAGGAACGACTGTGTTCTTTTGATGGTGCGATCGAGAAGGTGAGTCAAAGAATCTTTGTTTGAGATGTTTGCTTCAAACTGCTTGAGTACTTCTACATCAAATGATCCGATCACACCAAGGCCATCGGCCAGCGTCTTGGCCGATTGCAGGTAGTCAATGGCTTCCTGTGTCTTGTCGTATGAGCTCAGATAACCGATATCAGCGGCGTAGACACCCAGGTTGAGGGCGGCTTTATCAGTACGGGCAGCATATTGGTCGGCTTTCGTGCGGGGATTAATCAGACTTTCATTGAATTCGGCACCGGTGGTCTGCAAAAGATAGGGAATCTCGGATGGCGGCGGAATGGTGTAGGCCAGTTCCTCGATATGGCTTCCAAGGCTATCGGCCTGCTGGAACTCGGCAGAGTTCTTGTCCTTGTCTGACGTCGACGACCCGCAGGACGCCAATCCAAACGCTCCGAGGACACTTAAAGAAAAATACGTAAGGTGCCGGAATTTCATGTTATGGTTAGGTTTATGGAGTTCCAATTTTAATACATTTTTCATAGCTTTAAAACCGGCCCTCGTAATTTTAGGCGATTTTTTGCCCTGGTAAGTTACTTTTTGGTTGGATTATCAAGTGCACCACTCAAAGAAAAGTTATGCAGCGACTTGTGGAAAGAACACTGTTGATCGATGACAGTGATATCGACCTTTTTATCCAACGCAGATTCCTGGAGGTGTATAACTTTTCCTCTGAACTTCAACTATTTAAATCAGCGGAAGAAGCACTCATCTGGCTCAAGGGAATCGCCGTCACTGAAGTTCCCGATATCATTTTTCTAGACCTCAATATGCCCGAGTTCGACGGGTTTGGCTTTCTTCGCGCATTCAAGGACTTACCTGCTCCTGTTCAGGCGAGAGCCCGGATTGTTGTCCTTACCAGTTCGAACAGTTCAAAAGATCGCGAACAGGCTTTCTCCTTTCCAAACGTTATTCAATTCATTACAAAGCCCCTGAAACAAACAGACATTGAGGACTTGAAGAGAATAATTAACAATTGACAATTTGCCTCCAGTTCTTTCGGGCTGCTTTGGTGCTTCGCTTTTGAAAACTTGATCCGTGTAACAGCTAATTCACAGGTTCCTGATAACAAAAGGGCCGAAAGGCCTCCATAATTATCAATTGTCAATTGTCAATTGTCAATTGCCCCCTATTTTTACGCCCTTATTCGCATTTATGGCAGATTACAGCAAGGAAGAGATCAAGCGTATTGAAGGGAAATGGCGGGCCATCTGGGAACAGCGCGGCGACTATCAGGTAAGCAACAATTCTCCAAAGCCCAAGTACTTCGTGCTCGATATGTTCCCCTATCCTTCGGGTGCCGGTCTTCATGTAGGTCACCCGCTGGGATACATAGCGTCGGATATAGTGTCGCGTTACAAACGTCTGAAAGGATTCAATGTTTTGCATCCCATGGGATTCGATGCATTTGGACTGCCCGCTGAACAATATGCTATTCAGACGGGTCAGCACCCTCGGATTACTACGGAGAAGAATATCGCGACCTATCGCAGCCAGTTGGGCAACCTGGGATTCTCCTACGACTGGAGCCGGAAAGTGGATACATCTGATCCCCACTACTACAAGTGGACCCAATGGATCTTCATGCAACTGTTCAACAGCTGGTATAACCAGGCGTCGACAGCAGCGCCAGGGAATGGCAAAGCCGAGCCCATAGAGACGCTTATTGCCCATTTCGAAACGTCTGGAAGCCACGGCGTTCAGGCGGCTTGCGATGAACCGGCTCCGCCATTCACGGCAGCCGATTGGAAAGGATACAACCGGGCGCAGCGCGAAGCCATATTGCAGCAATTCCGGATCGCCTACCTGGCCGAAACGATGGTGAACTGGTGCGCCGCTCTGGGAACCGTGCTTTCCAATGATGAAGTAAAAGACGGCGTGAGCGAACGAGGCGGATACCCGGTGGAGCGACTTAATATGCTCCAGTGGAACATGCGTATCAGTGCTTACGCAGAGCGGTTACTCAAGGGCCTCGACACCGTCGATTGGCCAGACCCTGTAAGGGAGATGCAAAAGAACTGGATCGGCAAAAGTGTCGGCTGCGAGCTGGAATTTTCGATCACCTCTGACCCGTCGGTAATAAATCAGGAGGGTCTATCCATTCGCGTATTCACCACGCGCATTGACACCATCTATGGCGTGACCTTTATGGTAATTGCGCCTGAGCATGAGCTGGTTGACAGGATCACAACTCCCGGGCAGCGCGAAGCGGTTGCTGCCTACTTTGACGTGGCCAAGAACCGAAGCGAACGCGAACGCATGAGCGAGGTGAAGCGGATCTCCGGTGTATTCACGGGGGCGTATGTGAAGAATCCATTCAACGACGCTCAAATTCCGGTTTGGGTGGCGGATTACGTCCTGGCCGGATACGGCACCGGAGCTGTAATGGCAGTTCCGTCGAGCGATACCCGCGACCACGCCTTTGCCAAGCACTTCAATCTTCCCATCATTCAGGTGCTGGAAGGACCTACAGCCGACATTACTAAAGACCATTTCGATCCCAAGTCCGGCAAGATGATCAACTCTGATTTTCTCAATGGACTGAGTTGGAACGATGCCATCATCAAAGCAGCGGAAAAAGTAGAGGCTATGGGCGTCGGCGTGCGCAAGGTCAACTATCGCATGCGCGATGCCATATTCGGCCGACAACGCTATTGGGGCGAGCCCTTCCCTGTGTACTTCAAAGATGGCATTCCCACCCTGGTGGATGAAAAAGATCTACCGGTCACGTTGCCTGAAGTCGATGCGTACAAACCTACCGAGAGTGGTGAGCCGCCGTTGGGTCGCGCCCGGGATTGGAATTATAACGGTTATACATTTGAATTAACGACCATGCCCGGATGGGCTGGCTCGAGTTGGTACTGGTTCCGCTATATGGATCCCCATAACCAGAACGAATTCTGCAGTAAGAACGCGCAAAAATACTGGCGGGATGTCGACCTGTATATGGGCGGTTCCGAGCACGCAACGGGACACCTATTGTACTCTCGGTTCTGGTGCAAAGTTTTGAAAGACCTGGGCTATGTTGACGCGGAAGAGCCGTTCCGAAAGCTCATCAACCAGGGACACATCCAGGGGGTGAGTAAGCTGGCCTATCGCATCAACGGAACCAACACATTTGTGTCGGGCAACCTGCGCAAGCAATACGAGGTCACGCCTATTCACGTCGACATTACCTTCGTAAACGGCGACGTCATGGACATCGAACGCTTTAAGGCCTGGCGTGACGACCTCCGCGACAGTGAATTCATACTCGAAGACGGCAAGTACCTCTGTGGTTCCGAGGTTGAGAAGATGTCGAAGCGATACTACAACGTGGTTAATCCGGATGACATCGTGAACAGTTACGGCGCGGATACGCTGCGCATGTACGAAATGTTCCTGGGACCGCTGGAGGTTTCCAAGCCCTGGAACACGCATGGAATCGATGGCGTTTACAAGTTCCTGCGACGGTTCTGGCACCTCTTCCATGATGGCCAGGGCAACTTCGCGGTAACCAACGAACCCGCCTCGCCAGAGGAACTGAAAATTCTACACAAGACCTTGAAAAAAATTGCCCACGACATCGATCATTTTTCTTTCAACACGTCGGTGAGCGAATTTATGATCTGCAGCAATGAATTGGGGAGCCTGAAATGCAACAAGCGGAACATACTCGAGCCCCTGGTGATCGCGCTCGCCCCTTATGCTCCTCACGTCACTGAAGAGCTGTGGCAACTGCTGGGGCACACTACGCCTCTACTCGAGGCGACGTTCCCCGTTCATGATGAGACCTATTTGCGCGAAAACGCTTTTGAGTACCCCATCTCGATCAATGGAAAGGTTCGGGTCAAAATGAACTTTGCGCTTGACATGCCTCGGGAAGACATTGAGAAACTTGTTCTCGCTTCCGACGCGGTACTGAAATGGACGGAAGGGAAAGTCCCAAAAAAGATCATTGTAGTGCCAGGAAGGATAGTGAACGTAGTAATTTAGATTGACGATTAACCACCAGCTCCGTTGTGAGGATTTGATTCACCGTTTTCAGCTCGTAGCCTGGATTAGTCATACTCGCGGCCAGAAACCAATCCCGACGTGTCGGGGATTTTAATTGTCAATTATCAATTTTCAATTGTCAAATTTGACCCTATCTTGATGGGATAACCCCTCCTCCTATGCAGCTTGTGATTAAGCAGCTGAGCAAAACGTACAGCAATGGCGTTAAAGCGCTCAAAGATGTATCACTCACCATCGGCCAGGGCATGTTCGGATTGCTCGGCCCCAATGGTGCCGGCAAGTCATCGCTCATGCGCACTATTGCCACCCTGCAGGAACCCGATACCGGCAGCATCTTTCTCGATGACCTGGATGTAGTGCGAAACAAGCACGAGGTTAGAAAATTACTCGGCTATCTGCCGCAGGAATTTGGCGTCTACCCGCGGGTGACCGCCGAGGCGATGTTGGATCATATAGCCGATCTGAAGGGGATCGTAGACAAGAAGCAGCGCAAGCAGTTGGTGGCGTCACTGCTGGAGCGTGTCAATCTGGGCGCCGTCCGGCACAAAAATCTCGGCACCTATTCCGGCGGTATGAAGCAGCGGTTTGGTGTAGCCCAGGCGTTGATTGGCGATCCGAAACTGATCATTGTCGATGAACCTACCGCCGGGCTGGATCCCGCCGAACGAAACCGTTTTTATAACCTGCTGAGTGAGCTTGGCGAGAATACAATCGTGCTCTTATCAACGCACATCGTTGAAGACGTGACGAATCTCTGCAGCGACATGGCCATTATCAGCCAGGGGGAAGTGATCGAGCAAGGCAATCCAAATACCCTGGTGACCGAGGTGCAGGGTAAGATCTGGAGCAAACGTATCGAAAAGAGCGAACTGAACGCTCATCGCGATGCTTTCCGGGTAATTTCTACGCAACTAAAGGGCGGAAAAACGCAAGTGCACGTGTACAGCGATACACAGCCGGACCCGACGTTTACGCCGGCGGAGGCCGGGTTGGAAGACGTTTACTTCTCCCGCATCGCCGAGCGTACCAACACCGTTTCCGCCTAACCCTACCGTTGTATCATGTTCTGGAAGATATTCCTATTCGAACTCCGGTACCGCATGCGTCGCCCTGCCACGTATGCCTATTTCTCTATCATCTTTCTATTCGCCTTCCTTTCGGGCATTTATGGCAACTCGCCGGCGTCGGAAAAGGTGTTTGTCAATTCGTCTTACGCGATCGGGTACATCATTGTCTTCCTCAGCATTTTCGAAATGCTGATTGCCTCTGCCATTATGGGCGTGCCCGTGTATCGCGATATTGAGTACAACACCAAGGATTACTTTTTTACGTACCCGATCACCGAAAAATCATACTTGCTAGGGCGATACGCGGGCTCCTTTGTGGTGTTGCTCTTCGTCAGTTTAGGATTCCATTTCGGGAACCTGCTGGGTACGCCGCTGGGAGTGCTTACAGGAGAAATCGAGCCCGACCAATATGGCCCCGTGGTTCCGTACTACTACCTCTACAATACCCTGTTATTGGGTGTGCCTAACCTGTTCTTTACCGGAACTCTATTCTTTTCTCTGGTAGCCCTCACGCGAAAGATTGTTGTGACCTATGTTGGCAGCGTGATACTGTTCGTGGGATACCTGCTGGCAAATGCGCTGATGCAGGACCTTGACAACAGGACGCTCGCCGATCTCCTCGATCCGTTCGCCCTTAGAACCTTCACGAATGCCACACGCTACTGGACACCTTCCGAGCAAAATACCATGCTGCTTCCTATCGAAGGCACATTCCTGTGGAATCGTGTGCTTTGGATCGGTGTGAGCCTGGCCATTTTCGCATTCACTTACTTCCGCTTTTCATTTGCCAGCATGATGAATGTTCCTGCCGGCAAGAAAGCCAAAGATACATCGAGCGCTGCTCGCATCACCACGCCTCTTGCTGAATTGCCGGTCGCCTCGCGCGTGTTCAGCAACCGTGTCTTCGTCAGAAAGATGATCCGCATGGCTTCGCTGGAGTTCAGGAATGTCGTGAAGGACTTCTACTTTATGGCGATTCTGCTGGCCGGTGTGCTATTCCTCTTCCTCGATGGATGGTTTGGATCGCCCACAATGGGTACCCCGGCACTTCCCCTCACCTATTACATGCTGGAGGTCAAGGACTACGACTACATCATATTCGTTTTTATCATTCTCATCTTTTACACGGGCGAAGTTGTACACCGCGACCGGGCCGTGAATTATTCCAACATCGCCGACGCCCTTCCCGTGCCCAACTGGGTGATATACGGCTCCAAACTTGTAGCCCTGCTGATGATCAGTTTCATGCTCGTGAATCTGGTATTGGTATCCGGTCTTCTCAACCAGATTCTTAAAGGGTATTTCAACTTTGAGTTTTCCATGTACTTCACGGATCTGTATCTCATTGAATTGCCGGAGTACATCGAACTGGTGATGCTGGCCTTCATCGTCCACATACTGGTCAACAACAAGTTCGTAGGTCACGTCGTTTCGATTGGTATCTGGGTAATGATGTTTCTCTTCCGAAACCTGGCGGAGGCAGATTACAACCTGCTCTTTTACAGCTATACACCCAACTACGTGATCTCTGACATGAATGGTTTCGGGCATTTCTTCAAACCGCTGGGATGGTTTAATGCATTCTGGTTGTGCCTCGGTGCCATCTTTCTCATCGTCGGCAACCTTTTCTGGAACCGGGGAAGCGAGCCTTCGTTCAGCGCACGTAAAAAACTGGCACGTCAACGCCTCTCCACCGTTGCGGCCACTTCACTGGCATTACTCGCTGTTGCCTGGCTGAGTATCGGTTCGTACATCTACTACAACGTAAGTGTCCTCAATACTTACCGAACCGGAAAAGAGTCGAAGCAGATTGGCGCAGATTTCGAAAAGCAATATGCGAAATACGAATTCTTCCCGCAGCCCAAGGTGATCGATGTAAAGGTTGCCATTGATATCTTCCCGGAAACTCGTTCAAGCAAAGCAAGGGCAACGTATATATTAGTGAACAAGAGTGACCAGCCGATCGACACCCTCATCCTAAACGCAGGAAGTCCGGTCTACCACACCACGTTCAGGGAATTGTCGATCGACGGCAAGACACTCACGCTGGTGAAGGAAGACAAACTGAAGCGATTTTACTTTTATACGCCAGCAGTTCCCATAGCACCGAATGACACGTTGCCATTCACCATAGAAATGGATCTCGGCTACCAAGGATTCACCAACAGCGGTTACAATCGCGAGATCGTATACAATGGAACATTCTTTGATCTCAGCGTATTTCCGTCTTTCGGTTATCCAGGCGATCCGTTGTCAAGCGATAAGGACAGAAAGAAGTACGGGCTGCCGAAGAAGGATTATATCGCTCCCCCACAGGACGATCCCTGGGGGCTGAGCCACTTATTGTTCAATGACGATGCCGACTTTATCACCTTCGATGCTGTGCTCAGTACGTCGCCGGACCAGATCGCTGTAGCACCGGGTTATCTGACAAAGACCTGGGAAGAAAACGGTCGAAAGTACTTCCACTATGCGATGGACAGCAAGATCGAAATGTTCTTCAACATCTCATCAGCGCGATATGCCGTGCACCGCGACAAATGGGAGTCGCCGTCGGGCCAGGTTGTTAACATCGAAATATTCCACCATCCAACACACACTTACAATCTTGACCGCTATGTGAATTCCATCAAGTCGTCGATGGACTACTTCACTAAATATTTCAGTCCGTATCAGCACAAGCAGATGCGTATACTCGAATTTCCGCGTTACGCCGGTTTCGCTCAGTCATTTCCCAACACCGTTCCCTATTCCGAGAGCTTTGGCTGGATTGCCGACAACCGTGATCCCGACGATACGGATTACACCTACTACGTTACTGCACATGAAGTGGCCCATCAGTGGTGGGGACACCAGGTATCGCCAAGCGCCACGCGCGGTGCCAATCAGCTTTCGGAATCTATGGCCGAATATTCCTCGCTTATGGTGCTGGAACATGCATACGGCAAGGACTGTATGCAGAATCGTTTGAAATATAGCCTCGACCGATATCTGCGAGGGCGCGCAGGCGAGGACAAGTTTGAAGCAACTTTACTGGACAACGATTCGCGTGCCTACGTTTGGTACGACAAAGGATCACTGGTGCTCTATGCGCTCCAGGATCTTATCGGTGAAGAAAGACTGAACGGCGCGTTCAGGAAGTTTATCGACACGGCCGCGTTCCGGGAGCAACCGCCATTTCCAACGGCTAATGAGTGGTACGGATACATCAAAGAAGCCACGCCCGATTCCGTTAAGTACTTCATTGAGGACGCCTTTGAAAAGATCACCCTTTACGAGAATCGTTTAATAGACGCATCGTATCGAAAAGATGGCGATGGCTACAAGGTGACACTCAGAGTCAATTCACGCAAGGTGTATTACGACGGCCTTGGCGGGGAAACAGGTACCGGGCAGTCGAAAGACCTCATTGACATAGGCATCTTCACCGAGGATGGAAAGAATGACAAGGGAATGAAAGAAAAACGGCCCCTGTATTTGAAAAAACACTGGCTTCAGCCTGGTGAGCAGACGATCGAAATCTTTGTGAAGACTGAACCTAAAACCGCCGGTATTGATCCCTATAACAAGCTCATCGACCGGATTCCTGACGATAACACCAAGTCTGTTTCAGAGGGCCAGTAGTGTCTAAGGGGCGGCGCATTCGTTAACATTTAGTACCTTGGGCCTTCCAAAGTGAATCGCATGCCTTATTCAAGGATTGTTGGCATTGGCCATCACGTACCCGAAAGGATCGTAACCAATCAATACCTTTCCACGCTCATGGATACCAATGACGATTGGATCGTTGAGCGCACGGGCATACACGAACGACGATGGATTGATCCTGCGACTGACACGGTCGCCAATATGGCCGCGAAGGCTTCGCGCATGGCGCTCGACCGCGCCGGCCTAAAGCCATCGGATATCGACTTCATTGTATTTGCGACTATCACCCCCGACTATTTCTTCCCGGGCTCGGGCGTGCTGTTGCAACGCGAGCTGGGGCTTGACGGACGCATCGCGGCGCTCGATATTCGAAATGCCTGCTCTGGGTTTATCTACGCCTTATCCGTCGCTGATCAATTCATCAAGACCGGGATGTACAAAAACATACTGGTTGTGGGCGGCGAGATTCAGTCAACCGCGCTCGACGTCACTACGCGCGGCAGAAACACGGCAGTTATCTTTGGTGATGGCGCTGGAGCGGCGGTGTTGCAGGCGTCTGAACGTCAGGGTATATTGTCAACGCATCTGCACTCAGATGGAAATTTTGCCGAGGAACTTTACATCCGGGACCCGGGCAGCAGCAGGCCGCCCGCCGAACGCCAGCCGGACCAGATTCTGGATACCACGACCTACAAGGTAGTCATGAACGGAAACCAGGTATTCAAGCACGCCGTGGTTCGTTTCATGGAGGTTATAACGGAGGCCCTGCAGGCCAACGGGCTTACGAAAAATGATATCAACCTGCTGGTTCCCCATCAGGCCAACCTGCGTATCAGCCAGTACATCCAGGACAAGCTTTCGCTTTCGAACGATCAGGTTTACAACAACATTATGCGCTACGGAAACACCACCGCTGCATCCATACCCATTGCCTTGAGTGAAGCGTGGGCAGAAGGTAAGGTCAAAGAGCACGACCTGGTATGTCTTGCCGCATTTGGCAGCGGGTTTACCTGGGCATCTGCGCTTATCAAATGGTGATATTTTCGAAGACCGCGCACGCCGCCGCGGAATTTGACGGCTGATAGAGAGTGAAACCAGAGCATCATGAAAACTAGTGCCTACAATCCAAGTCCGCTGGAAGTCGACTTTGCGAATGCCCTTTGCCAGTTGCAAAAAGAACTTGAGAAGCACCTCAAGGACAATCGCATTGTGCATGTAGAAAGCAGCGTGAAACGAGACAACCCAATGGTTAAGTTCAGTCTCATCGATCAGGATGGAGATCCCCATGAGGTGGTGTTTCGGATTATTCAGATTCCGGACAAATTCTAGATATTGCCTGATACCTTGTGGCGCCAGGTCATGGCCTGGCGTTAGCGCAATCGTTTTTTTAATTACCTTTCATGAATCACTCTATCGCAATCCTACATGCCGATACTCATCATACTCGTCAGTATCGTCTTGCTGATCCTGCTCATCAGTAAGTTTAAGATCAATGCATTTCTTGCGTTTCTGATTGTCTCCATCTTCGCCGGCCTTCTGTTGGGAATCGACGTGTCAAAGATCTCAGGGTCGGTTCAAAAGGGACTGGGCGATATGCTTGGATCGCTCGTCGTCGTGGTCGCTTGTGGCGCGATGCTGGGCAAACTGACTGCTGAAAGCGGTGCTGCCCAGCAGATAGCATCCGGGTTGATGCGCATGTTCGGCGAAAAAAACATGCAATGGGCCATGATGATCACCGGCTTCGTGATCGGCATTCCACTCTTCTATAACGTCGGCTTTGTCTTAGTGATCCCATTGATCTTTTCTGTAGCCTACCGGTTTAACCTCCCACCGGTTTACACGGGGGTGCCGTTACTGGCGTCTCTTTCTGTCACCCATGGCTTTCTTCCTCCCCATCCTGCGCCTACCGCACTCGTTGCTCAATTCGGCGCCGACCTTGGAACGACCTTGATCTATGGGATGATCATCGCGGTCCCCACCGTGATCCTTGCCGGCCCCCTGTTTGCCTCTACCCTGCGAAATCTGAAATCATCTTCTGCCGGAATCATCACCGTAAAGCCGATACCAGATGACAAGCTGCCCGGATTAGGTATCAGCATCCTGTCGGCTATGCTTCCCGTTGTGTTGATCACGCTGACGACCGTGTTCGACAATCTTGTGCCCGATGCCGGCGCCCTGCGACCGATCATATTGTTCTTTGCCGATCCGGCCATCGTGATGGTGCTTTCGCTGGCCGTGGCGACGTACACGCTCGGTCTTCGAATGGGCACCTCCATGAAGGTGGTTATGGACATTTACAGCGAAGCCATCAAGGATGTCGCCGGCCTGCTCCTGATCATGGGTGGCGCGGGCATGCTCAAGCAAGTGTTGACCGATAGCGGCGTGAGTACTGAAATTGGCAATATGCTGAATGGCCTCGATGTGCATCCCCTGCTGCTGGCCTGGTTCATCGCCTGTGTAATTCGTGTTTGTGTAGGCTCAGCCACCGTCGCGGGCCTCACCGCAGCTGGCATCGTTGCCCCGCTGTTGACCCGCCCGGATGTTAATCCTAACCTGATGGTATTGTCTGTCGGCGCGGGCAGTCTGATGTTTTCACACGTCAATGATGGTGGCTTCTGGCTCTTCAAGGAGTATTTCAACCTTACCATACGGGAGACGATCCGCTCGTGGTCGCTGATGGAAACAATCGTTTCGATCGCCGGCATCATCGGCGTGATGGCGTTGTCATATATTGTCTAGGCGTGATTGCATTTGTATATTACCGCCCGGCCCACGAAACGGCTGCTCAACTATGGCCCTCACACCCGATGAACGCTTCGAAGAGTTAAAACTCACACTACCACCGGCACCGACCCCATTGGGCGTTTATAAGCCTTTTCTCGTGGTCGGTAATTTTGTCTATGTATCCGGACACGGCACCGTTAAGGAAGACAAGAGCCTGATTATTGGAAGAATAGGGAAAGACCTGGATATCGAAGAAGGTAAGTTGGCTGCCCGCCAGGTAGGACTTGCCATCCTCGCCACGCTCAAACAGAATCTCGGAAGCCTGAATAAAATCAAAAGGGTGATAAAGGTCCTGGGCATGGTAAACTGCGTGCCTGAATTCGAACGTCACCCGTACGTGATCAATGGGTGCAGCGAGCTGTTTGCCTCCGTATGGGGACAGGACAACGGTGTGGGTGTACGCAGCGCGGTAGGCATGGGATCGCTTCCGGACAACATTCCGGCGGAAATTGAAGCTATGTTCGAACTCGCCTAGGTAACTACGGCCCAGGGAAAATGGCCCATCCCATTTACTTTACCGGAAGCGTGAACTTCCGTTTGTCTGATTATGACCACTGACCGAAATGCATGATAACCCATCCCGCATGAACGAAAGTAACTGGTATCCTATTACAAATATTGACGCGGTGGACTCACCCACGCTCGTGATCTACCCCGAACGTGTGCGGCATAATATCGACACGCTGCTGGCCAGTATCGATGATGTCACCAGGCTGCGACCACACGTGAAGACTCACAAATCGGCCGAGGTATCGCGCATGATGCTGGATCGCGGGATCCGGAAATTTAAATGCGCGACGATTGCCGAGGCTGAAGTATTGGCCGGCGAAGGGGCACCTGATGTCCTGCTTGCTTATCAACCGGTTGGGCCAAAGGCAAGCCGATTGCTGAAGCTGGTGAAGAAATTTCCCAACACCCTGTTTTCCTGTTTGGTCGACAATACAGGAACGGCCCGCGGGCTGTCGGACTGTTTCGCCGCAGCGGATGCCCAAGCGCGCGTCTTCATTGATCTTAACGTGGGCATGAACAGGAGCGGTATTGCACCCGTTGATGCACTCGATTTGATCAGCGCCCTTGCCGGTCTCGCGAATATTCACGTCCGTGGTCTCCATGCCTACGATGGGCACATTCGCGACACCGACATGGCTATACGCAAACAAAAATGCGACGCGGCCCTGGATCCTGTGATGAAACTGCAGCGGTCGGCGTCGGAATTGTTAAAGGAAGAGTTGATCGTTGTTGCAGGAGGTACGCCCACGTATTCCGTGCACCGGACGCGGGCCGGCGTCGAGTGCAGCCCGGGAACCTTCATTTATTGGGACCAGGGTTATTCCGATATTCTCCCGGAACAAGACTATCAATTTGCCGCCCTCGTGATAACCCGCGTAGTCTCCCTGCCGAAGCCCGGGGTGATCTGTGTCGATCTCGGGCATAAGGCCATCGCCTCCGAAAACCCCATCGACAAGCGCGTGTCATTCCTGAATGGCGG
>DATHKA010000297.1:0-9201 GCA_035489615.1 Chryseolinea sp. | reverse complement strand
GTAGTGACTCGGTGGTGCTGGCGCGGGGTGCCTACATAGTAACGGGACAGGCACATTGCTACGCCTGTCATATGCCCGACTCGCTCACGAGGAAGGGATTGCGGGAACCGCTTATGGGCGGACATGCATTCAAAACTCCCTTCGGTAGTATTAACACGCCCAACATCACGCCCGATAGTGTTAGTGGCATTGGCGCCTGGAGCGACGAACAACTGGCCCGGGCCCTGCGCTACAACGTCGACCATAACCGGCATGCGATGGTAGGCATCATGCCGTTTAACGCGATGTCGGACGAAGACCTGACCGCGGTAATCTCCTACCTCCGCACGATGAAACCTGTTCGTCATACAGTGCCTGAACACGATCTCAACATGCTGGGCAAAATGCTGATGCGCTTTCTGATCGAGCCGGCGAAGCCGAGTGTTTCCCAGGTGAAGCCCGATTCAACAGCCGCCTACGGACAATACCTTGCGTACACGGTGGCGAACTGCAACGGCTGCCATACGCGCCGCAGTGAAACGGGTGGATTTGAAGGGGATCCCTTCGCCGGTGGAAATGAATGGGTAGAAGAAAGCGGAACCTTCCGCTTCAGGTAAGTAGATAATTTCGCCGACAACCGTTGTCTTGTAATAACCGGCCAATCAACAAATCAACCAATCAACAGATCAACCAATAAATCAGACTCTCAGGAACAACCTTTGTCTATACATGAAGTACAGGAACAACCATTCAATGCCCACAAAACACAAGGCAAAGGTAAGCGGCGCCAGTGACTCGCCCGACAACTGGATCAACCACTTGAAGAACGCCTCCGTGGTGAAGGCCCAGTTGATAAAATTGGGCGCCATGTAAATGAGGATCGAATTCATACCGATCACGCTGAAGAAAAAAGCCCACTTCCGGTAGCCTTTGATGTCGATGATGTAGTAGAATATGCCCAGCAGTACGAGGCTCCATCCGCCCACCCAAAGCACGAATGAGCTGGTCCAGAGATTTTTGTTAATGGGGAAAGCAAAATTCCAAAGTCCCCCAAGCACGAGGAAGGCGACGCCCAAAAGTTCGAGCATACCTGCCTTGCGCGTCATGGTCCAGGAAGGGTTCTTGAGCAATCGTCCTGCATAAATACCGAGCAGTGCCGTAGCGATGGCGGGAATGGTGGACATCACACCTTCAGGATCGTGGATGCCCAGGTACAGTCTGCCGGGCATGATCGAGCGATCGATGTAGGACATGATATTGCCTTCCATGGTGAGATCGCCGGCAGCAAATCCCGGAGCCGCAGTGAGCAGGATGAGCAGCCAGTAGCCGGCCAGTATCCCCCAGAACCAGATGATCTGGCCTCGTTCTTTCGTGTAGAGATAGATGATATTGGCGAACATATACGCGAGACCGATCCGGCCCAGTACGCTGCCGAAACGGATCTCGGCAATGGGTTTCAGTTCAAGGCCGTTGTTGGCGATGAGTCCAAGCAACACGAGGACAAGTCCGCGTCGTATTACCTTCAGCAGGATCTGCTCTCTTGTTTTGCCGCGTTCGAATTCACGCTCCATGGAGTAGGGCGTGGCGACTCCGGCCATAAACAGGAACAAGGGAAAGATCAGGTCATAAAACCGGAAGCCATGCCATTCGGGGTGGGTGAGTTGATGGGCCCATCCTTCGAACAGGGGTGATCCGGTGACTTTCGCGAGGGCGTGGATGATCTCCTCGCCACCCATGATCCAGAACATATCGAAGCCGCGAAGGGCGTCGAGTGAGTATAGCCGTTGCGTTGGTACTGTAGACGCCATGATATAAGAATACTTTACTTGAGTTCATGAATTCTTAAGTTCCGGAAACGCACCACGGATCCATGTCCCAGGAATCCGATGTGACCCGCGTAACGATTAAGTCCCGGATGCTCTTTGTGATCCAACGTTCCATTCGCCGTGGCCTTTTTCAAGTCGCCTTCCACGATCACGGTGCCGTTAAGGGTCACCCGTATGGTATTGCCTTTTATGTGGACTTCTTCCTCATTCCATTCTCCCACAGGTTTCAGAAAGTCACGCTTGGCCGGAAGAATACCGTATACCGATCCATGATATTGCCAAGGTTGCAGTTGCGCGTATTGCGCCGATGTGTTGTCCAGTATTTGTATTTCTTTGCCCACGTAGGCGGCGTCGCCTTCGAGTGGTGCATGAATACCCAGTCCGTTGTTTGCACCTGGCGTAAGTTGAAACTCAAAGCGCAGCACGAAGTCGCTGTACTCTTTTACTGTGTATAAATTGCCGTGGCTTTTTTCGCCGGGGTACAGGGCGATGGTGTTTCCTTCCACCACATAGTCGGTCTTGTTGCCCACCCAGTTATCAAGTGACGTGCCGTCGAACAGGGGCTGGAATCCCAGCTTCAGTTCTTCGGTTGTGAGCCGGTAGGGCCGCGCATTAATTTCTTTCACATACAGGTTACGGAAGGCCAGGTCGGTGCCGTGGGCCTGCAGTTCGATGGCTTCCTCGGGAAAGATCGGCAAGCTGCGATCCCAATAGTTTTCCAGCACGACGCTGTCAACGACGAGTATTCCGTTGAGATGCACCCAGACGCGATCGCCAATCATTCGAATACGGAACGTGTTCCATTCTCCGATAGGGTTGTCTGCCACGCTGAGGGGCGTACTGCGTCCTTTCTGGTTGTTATACAATCCGCCGGATCCGACCTGGGCACCGGCGTCTACCCGCGTCGTATCCCAGATCTGTACCTGTGGAGATCCGCGAAGATAAATGCCGCTGTCGCCGTTCTTCGAGATCCGCCAGTCGACCAGCATTTCGAAATCACCGTACTTGCGTGTAGTGCACAGGTTAGCCCCGTCGCCCTGGAATACGATCATGCCATCTTTCACGTTCCAATTCTTGTTAACGGCTGTATTTGCCTCCTGCTGTTTCTTGGTAAATGCAGCAGGGGACATCTTCGAACGCTTGATCGGATCTTCCACCAGTCCTTGCCAGCCACTGAGATCCTTCCCATTGAACAGCGATTCGTAGCCGATCACGTACGGCATTTTTTCGAGGTACGTAAGGATGTCGATTCGCTCGTATTGGCTGTCGCCTCCGGTAAGCTTGTCGGCCATCTGGTTCAAAACCTTGCGTACTTCAACGCCGGTGAGTCCCGGGCGTCCGTCGGAGGCTGGCAGCGCGATCGTCATGGCGGAGCGGCTGGCGATACTACCCAACTCTGTATCGTCGAGATAACCGGACACAAAGACGAGTGAAAGGAAGGTTCTGATAGTCCCGGCCGCCCGCAGCGCCGCAGTTTTCTGTTTCTTGTCGGCCGCGAGCGCCATCACCTCGCGTACGAGCAGCAGCTTTTGATCGTCGGGCAAGTTCGACTTTACCACGTGCGACAGAATGGATTCGGCCGCACCGGCGTGGTAGGTCTTCATCGAAGGATCCTTTAGAACATGGAGAAGCGGACGCACGGAGCGCTCGTCAGGCCAGCTGGTCAGTGCTTCGAAGGCAGCCTGCTTTTGCGCGGCATCGGATGAGCCCATGGCCGCGAGCACTTTTGTCATCGCGCTTTTGTCGGGTGTGTAAGGCAGCACGGGAATGATCTTCAGCGGTTGGCTTTCGTAAGCGGTCAACACTTTCTGTGCGCTGCCCGCATCAACGGATGCGATAAGCGCAGATTGAACGGCGCGAACCTGTTCATTGGTCGATGCCGTCGCCAGAAGCGAAAGCAGGGAGCCGACCTGAGCAGAAGACGAGACCCTGGGCAAGGCCTCGTAGCTCGCGAGCTTTACGCTGTCGTTGGCAGACGTCGTCAAAGACTTAACCGCCTCGAACTGATCAGTTGTGCGCTTTTCGGCGAGAAGCCGGACAAGGGCTACCTTGTGTGCATCGTCGGCCGCCGACAACCGTTGGGCTATACTTTGGCCCTCTTCCTTCGAAGCCAATTGCGCGATCGCCGTGCTGGCCGCTGAAATCTCCCTGCTATCGGCCGATGCCATCAGGTATTCGAGCAGCGGTGCCACGTACTTTTTGTTTCTGCTGAACGTCAATCGGTCGGCTGCTGCCATCCGGGTTTCGATGGAGGCACTCTTGAGCGCCGGCACGAGTTGTGTGTCGGAAAACATTTCCTGCTCGGATGCATTGGCCTGATGGGAATTGGCCAGCAGGATGAGCAAGCTTGCCTGCCGTTCGCCTTTCGCGCCTTTGTATTCCTTCATCCAGGTCTTCAGGCCTGCCTTAACTGAAGGCACCGCCAGCTTCAATACTTCTTTCTGATAACCGACATCAAAGCGTTTCGATTCGGCAACCAGCGTCTTGAGAGATTTTTCCGGTTCCACCTTTACCAGCGTACCGAGGGCGGTCAGCCGGAGGTGTTGTTGCGTCGGATCATTTGCCGCCGCCAATGTCTTACGTGCAACGTCTCCTGCCAGCGCGTTTGGTTTGTTGCTGAGTTGATGCATGTATTCAACCAACGCCGTGGCCGCCTCGGTCGGATCGGGCTTGAAACCGGCTTGCCTGGCATAGGTTAACAAGACGGATGAAGACATAGGATCGCCGATCCTGGCCAGCGACCACAACACCTGGCGGCGGAGATTTAAGTCGGTCGCCAGCGCAGCGAGGGGGACAGCGGCTGGTGCGTACTGCAGATCACCGAGCGCTTTGATGATCCTCATTTGTGCGCCTTGCGCAGTGGTCAATGACTGAAGCAGCGCTTTCCTGGCATTTTCGGTACCAATAGTGGTCAAGGTACCGATCGCCGGGTCAAAAAGATCCTTATCCTGCAGTTGCGCCTGGAGTGCGGATACTGACAAGTCGGATCCGACCAGCTTCAGGTTGGTAATGAAATAGGCTTTCACCTCTGCCTCTTTGGCTTTTGCCAGCGCCTGAAGATACACGCCTTCGAGCAGCCGCTTTTGCGGCTCAGATACAACGGTGTGGCTAAGCAAGGAAATGGCATACCGTGGCTTAATACCGGATTCCTGGCCATTCGGAACCACCTGCGACGTCAGGCTGCTGAGATTGCCTTCGCCCGATTGTATCAATTCTTTGAACAGACGTTGTTCAGCGGCGGCATCTTTCGCCGGAAGTTGCCCGAGGATGGACGTGAGCTGACTTTGCGCGTGTAGCCCTAACGATAGCGAAAGGAGGAAACCAACACATAGCGTGCAAAGGAGATTTATTCGATTAATGATCATGCTGTTCATGTGTTAGATTTTCCAGGGTCCTCGCATCGGTTGATCGATGAGGCGGTTTGCCGCCTCATCGTTAATAAACACCTGCTTCACGGGATCAAACTCCAGAGACCTTCCCAATTGCAACGCAATCTTTCCCATGTTCACGATCGTACAGGACCGGTGACCGTTGATCTCGTTCAGCGCAAATTTTTTGCGCGTTCTTACTGAATCACTAAAGAGTCCCACTTGCGTTACCGGATCGGGCAACGTATCAATCTGCTTCATAACATTCGGAATATCCGTTCGGAAGCCGCGGTATACTTTTCCTTTGGGTCCCTCGAGGTAAGGCGCCTGAAGATCTTTGTTCTCGCCGTCAAGCACGATCTTGCAGCCATCCTGATACGTGAATTCGATGCGTCTCCAGGTTCCCACAGCATCGTCATGTTGTTGCGGTGCATCGATATCGACGCGCACAGGACTCGTATCGTCCTTACCGAGAAAGTATTGTACCGGATCGATATAATGTTGTCCCATGTCGCCAAGTCCGCCGCCATCGTAATCCCAGTATCCCCGGAACGTGCTGTGCACGCGGTGTGTGCTGTATGGCTTGAACGGTGCCGGGCCCAGCCACATATCATAGTCAAGTTGTTCCGGAACCGGCAGGGGAGGCAAATTATCTTTACCGACCCAATAGAACTTCCAGTTAAAACCGGTCACGCCACTGATCGTCACCTTGAGGGGCCATCCCAGTGCGCCACTGTCCACGAGTTTTTTTATGGGTTGAACAGGTGTTCCCATCCCATAGAAGTTGTCTTTAAATCTAAACCAGGTATTCAACCGAAACATGCGGCCATACTGCGCCATGGCTTCCATCACGCGCTTTCCTTCTCCGATCGTGCGCGTCATCGGCTTCTCGCACCACACATCCTTCCCGGCTTGTGCGGCCATTACCGACATGATCCCGTGCCAATGCGGTGGCGTAGCAATATGAACGATGTCGATGTCGGGTTGTGCAATGAGTTCACGGAAGTCGTGATAACCCCGCGGCGAACCGCCCGCCAGCGCAATGGCTTCTTGTAAATGAACGCGGTCCACATCACACATGGCCACCACGCGCGTTCCCTCGTAAGGAATATGTCCGCGACCCATTCCCCCCACGCCGATGATTCCTTTCGTGAGTGTATCGCTTGGCGCCAGAAAGCCTTTTCCCAGCACGTGACGTGGCACAATGCTAAAGCCGGCTATGGCCAGAGATGTCGCCTTAATGAAGTTGCGCCGGCTCAGCGACGAGGAAGCATTTGTTCCTGTGAGTTTCATGTATTGAATGGGTGTTATGGAGGTGACATTCGTCACTCAAGTTAGCGCAATAAGAATATTTATGTCATGATTTGAAACAACTTTACGTAATTCATTTACCGTCCAGATTATTTGTTGATTGGTTGATCTGTTGATTGGCTGATGGGGGAGGTATAATGAGGAGAGAAGACCGGTTTATGAATTTATCGATCAACTTAATACCTTGGTCCGACTGTACATGATGCGATTTGCACCTATTCTGATTACTCTCCTGCTGTTCGGCGTCCTGGCAGGATGCGAGAAGGAGACCACCGCACTTCGCGTGGACCTTCACTTGCCCGATGACCTCGAGGCCACGTTGTGGGCCGAGTCGCCCATGTTCTACAATCCCACCAACATGGATGTCGATATCCGGGGACGTGTTTGGGTGGCTGAAGCTGTAAACTACCGGAACTTTAACAACGACTCAACGAAGGCATTGCATCACCGCGGCGGCGACCGCATCATTATTCTGGAGGATGCCGATCACGATGGGCGAGCGGAAACATCCAAGGTGTTTATCCAGGATAAGGATCTTGTTTCACCAACAGGAATCGCGGTGATTGGCAACCAGGTGATCGTATCCTGTTCACCGAATCTTATTGTATATACGGATAGCAACGGTGACGATATACCCGATGATAAGAAGATACTACTCACCGGCTTTGGCGGGTATGATCACGACCACTCGCTTCACGCCGTAGTGGAGGGCCCTGATGGTCTATGGTATTTCAATACCGGCAACGCGGGGCCACATGTCGTGAAAGACAAAGATGGTTGGACGTTGCGCTCCGGAAGCCTGTACACCGGCGGATCGCCTTACAATAAAGAGAACCACGGCAATATGAAAAGCGATGATGGCCGCGTATGGGTGGGAGGGCTTTCCCTTCGCGTAACGCCTGAAGGTTCAGGTCTGAAGGTAATGGGACACAACTTCAGAAACAGTTACGAAACGACGATCGACTCGTATGGAAATCTTTGGCAGAATGACAATGATGACCAGGTGGTTGCGTGCCGGACGTCGTGGCTGCCCGAAGGTGGTAACGCGGGATACTTCAGCAACGACGGAACGCGATACTGGCAGGGTGATCATCGTCCGTGGCAGGATGTATTCACGGCGCATTGGCACCAGGAGGATCCGGGGGTAATGCCCGCCGGTGACCGTAGCGGAGCAGGGGCACCCACCGGCATTGTACGATATGAAGGCGATGAGTTGGGCGAGGCGTACAAGGGATTGCTGTTCAGTGCCGACGCCGGCCGGAATGTGGTCTTTGGTTATCGGCCTAAAACGTTTCAATCGGGATTTCAACTCAACGACCGCACAAATTTTATCACGTCGCTTGCTGCCGACAATCCTGGATATGTGTGGAATGATTCGGCGCAAAACCGCGATAAGGACAAGTGGTTCAGACCGAGCGATGTTGCTGTGGGAACGGATGGTACCCTGTTCGTGGCCGACTGGTACGATCCCGTCGTAGGCGGGCACCAGATGGGCGACAGCACCGGTTACGGAAGGATCTATCGAATCACGAGAAAAGGAAGAAATCCGCATGCCCCCGAACTGGATACCACACGCGTGAAGGGATTGATTGAAGCCTTGCAGAACCCGGCGATACACGTGCGGTCGCTAGCCGCCACGTTGCTGGCACGTCGGGGAGACGAGGCGGTAGAGGAAGTACAAGAGCTGCTAAATGATTCGGATGATTTTGTGAAGGCCCGGGCAATCTGGTTGCTACCGAGAATGGGAGAGAAGGGACGAGCGCAGGCAGCGGCCCTTTTGACGCAGCCGAACGCTTCGCTCAGGGCAGTCGCCTTCCGGGCGCTGCGGGCAACAACAACAGACGTGCTTCCACTAGCCACCCAGTTGGTTTCGGATACTTCGGCATTTGTTCGCCGTGAGGTAGCCACCGCGTTACGCGACCTGGACTATAGCAAGACGAAACCCCTGTTGATCCGTTTGGCTCAGGCAACCGACGGAACGGACCCCTGGTGCCTCGAAGCCGTTGCCAGTGCCTGCGAAAATGAGCGCTCGGATTTTTACCAGGCCCTGGCAGACGCGGGAGCCATCGGCGGAGATCCGCTGCATTGGAATACGAGAACGGCCTCACTGGCCTGGCGGTTGCATCCCGATTGGCTCGTACCTGACTTGAAAACAAGGGCCGGCGCTTCGATCGTGACGGAGACTGAGCGATCGCGCGCCATGACTGCCCTGAGCTACATCAACACAACGCAAGCGGTACACGCCATGTTGGACTTGTCGCAGTCCGCCAATTCCCAGGTGTCGGCGCAGGCGAAATATTGGCTCGCTTTCCGGCAAAGCAACGACTGGCTGGACCTGATCGACTGGACCAGGAGCGGTATTGATCCTCGAACGGAAAAGCTACTGGCCGACATGACGGTGCGGGCGAATAAGTTACTGAGCGAAGAACTTCCGTTCGACGAACGCAAATGGAACGCCCAGGCGATGGCCCGCGATGAGATGGGGGCACAGATGCTGATTGACCTCGTGGCTGCGGGAAAGGTGCCCCGTACTTTATATCCCGTGATCGAATTGGAAATATTTCGCAATCCGTCACTGACTATCCGCTTGCAGGCAGGCCATTACTTCACGAAGCCTGGCGTGAGTCGTACGTACTCGGTGCCTGCTATCACTCAACTTGCGCCGAATGGACGGCACGGGGAGGTATTGTTTGCCCGCCATTGTGCGCCGTGCCATA
>DATHKA010000296.1:0-4551 GCA_035489615.1 Chryseolinea sp. | reverse complement strand
TTCAGTTACATCAGCCGCGCAAAATTCACTTCACTGACACCGGCGCAGATGAAGAAACTTGACTGCGAGCTGTCGAAGTCCGACCGCAATTTCCTCGACAAACTATTCAACCGAAAGAAAGGTGTAAAACAAACTGAGTTTAAGGAAGGTAAAGACGAGGTCAGAGAGGACAAACTGCAGGCCAAGGAGGAACGACAGCAGGCCAAAGAGGTTAAGCAGCAAGCGAAAAAAGTAAGACGCGAACGACGCGAAAAGCGCAGGCGCACCCGCGATTGATTGGAACTGTGATGGACGGCCACAGGTGCCGTATTTTTTCCCCAGATACTCGTTCATTGGTGCGGGAATTCCTCTTGCACGCCCACCAGATCAGTGCAAACATTTCTGCACGGTTTTTATGCATTATCAGGTAGCTATTAATGCTAATAGCGAGTGAAAAAAACCGTTTAAAAACCATGAGTACGCGGAAGAATTATGAAGTGGACAATGCCACGGGCAGGAACCACGAAGGTCCCCATGCCAACGCGCCGGTACGTCGCCTGACAGCAACGTCAATGGTCGGCGACAAGGTTGAAAATATCCAGGGCGAAGATCTTGGAAAGATTGACAACCTGATGATCAATATTGAAACCGGTCAGATCGAATATGTTGTGCTCGAGTTTGGCTCGTTCCTCGGAATGGGCGGAAAGCTTTTTGCTATTCCTTACCGCCAACTGTACCTGAACAGTGATAAGGAGTGCTTTGTGCTGGATCGGGACAAAGGAGCCTTCAAGAACATGCCCGGCTTCGACAAGAATCATTGGCCCGATACCAACGACCATACCTACTACAATGATGTCGATGTCTATTGGGGCGCGACGGTGGACAGCGGACGCGTGTTCTAGCCATATTTTGTTATAGCTGGAACACCTTCAAAAGATTACCGGATTCGTATCAGCCATTGTGTTCGACGCTGTTGGTCAGTCGGACACAATGGTTTTTCATTTACGTATATTGCCTTCATGGATGTTACCTATAAGATCAGTGTTTCGGACAACATTGGAGAAATCAGCGCAATACAGGATACGGCGACCGATGCATGGTGCAGCATTACCCTCGCGCATGGTGCCGGTGCAGGGATGACGCATTCTTTTATGTCGTCGCTGGCCAGGGAGCTGTCGGCACGCGGCATCAATACCCTCCGATTCAACTTCCCATTCACTGAGGCAAAGAAGAAGAGACCCGACTTTGCTCCTGTGGCGGAGAAGACGGTAGAAGCCGTAATTCGTTTTGCACTTGAACAGGCACCAGCCCTACCGTTGTTCGTTTCCGGGAAGTCATTTGGCAGCAGAATGTCATCGCAGTATCTATCGAAACATGCCAGTGTTGGGGTGAAGGGCCTGGTGTTCTTTGGATTTCCTCTCCATGCGGCAGGCGAGCCTTCCGTTACCAGGGCGGAGCATCTTCGCGGAGTGAATGTGCCTATGCTTTTCCTGCAAGGCACAAAGGACACCTTGGCAAGACTCGATCTAATCCAGGGAGTCTGTGAATCACTCCCTCTTGCTAAGTTGCAAACGTTTGAAGGTTCGGATCACGCGTTCATGCGTGGTAAGAAGTCATTTGTGCCCGAACTGGCCGAAGCGGCCGAGCAGTGGCTGAGACGCCAGTGCGAGAAGAATTAGTTCAATTCGAATTCCTGGGTCCGTGAGTTGAATTTGTTCTCAACAAACTCCTCTACGGTCAGGTAGAACTTGAGTCTGTGCTTGAAAACGGTCTTGGCACCGATGGCCTTTTTGAACTCACGAAGCGATAAATCCTCCGGAATCCAATACAACGCCACTCCGCGTTCGTTTGCATATCCCGGCAGGACGTCAATCCGGGCGCGCTCTAATTCGTGGAGCACGTCTGGCTTAAATCCGTTCTTACCTCTAATGTATACTGTTACCCAACCCATACAATTCCCCTCTCTG
Source organism: Chryseolinea sp. (assembly GCA_035489615.1). GTDB lineage: Bacteria > Bacteroidota > Bacteroidia > Cytophagales > Cyclobacteriaceae > Chryseolinea. Next base: position 2,605 of record DATHKA010000296.1, on the reverse strand, counting down.
TGGCCTTTTGTGGTTACTAAATTTTGAATAATCATGCGAAATCAATTTTCCATTCTGCAAACGGCGGCAAATACCTTGATTTCAATGGGCCGCTCGTCGTCGGTTTCAGGCAGGCGCTAAAAAAATGGTGCTGCCTTGTTCAACGCAAAGATACCGCAATTAGTTGCATTAATTCTAATGCGTTGTGCAGGCACACATCGATGCAACGGGGCTGATATTGGAAAGAGTGGCATACTCAGAATATTCTACTATCTTTGACGCTTAATTAATTTTATATTTTATCACTAATGAAAGAAGGAAGAGTAAAATTCTTTAATGAAACCAAAGGTTTTGGATTTATTAAGGAAACAGCGACCGGTCAGGAGTATTTCGTACACGTTTCAGGCCTCCTGGTTGATCAGATCCATGAAAATGATGCAGTCACTTTTGAACTCAAAGAAGGAAAAAAAGGATTGAATGCCGTTAATGTGCGTTTAGCCAATTAATAGAATCATCATTGCTCCTTGAAGCCATCCCGATAAAGTCGGGGTGGCTTTTTTGTTTATGGTGGGTTCTCTTTTGCCACCTCTGCGACGATTGCGCGTCTGCCAAAATGCGTGTATACCATCCGTTGCATCAGTGATGAATAGGTCGCTGTTGTTCCATGAGCACCACCTTTTACAGGAAAGGAGGCTTTCGGGGTCCATCATTTGAGTCTCCATGCTGCTGCCGGGCACCGTTCGACAACGTTTGCCAAGAGATGGTCAAGGGATTCCTGAAAAACAAGTACACGAGGGAAGTCCATCGAATGCGTGACGTGTCAAATTGGAAATCGTTCTCATTTTGAACATCAATTTCTTTCGTGGATCAATGCATCATTTGCACAACTCGTTGCGGCCGTAGCATCCAAAAATTTCCGGCACTTTTTTCAGCGATTGGTCGAAAAATACTGCGTTATGTCTCAGCGGATTGGAGAAACCGCAATGGGTTTTGTAGAGAATCATCGCCGATGATGACCAATGCCCTTTTTGACGGCTCGTCAAATCCGTTACTTTAAATTATCAGGCAGATCGAAAGCGGCAATTGGGCTTCTTGAATGCCAGATGTAGAATGGGGGAAGAATCAAGGGAATACCCAGTAGAAAAAGGTTTCATCAGTGCGAATAATTTTCCACAAACCTTTGCATCAGAAAGTGCGTATTCGGTGATAATATAAGTGGTATAGTTTTTTCTGTAGGATCGTAGGCTTTAAATCTAAAGGAAAATGAAACGAGTATCGGTAATTCTAACCCTCGGCCTGATAGGCTTGACGGTGCTGGGAGCTGAACATCGGAGTTCGGTGTCGGAGAAAAAGGTAGCCAAGAAGGCGTGTTTTGGTTACACAATAATTGAAGCGAGCAAAGGTGTCGACTGCAATGGCGACACAATTAAATTGGTCAGAACAGCTGGATTTTACGAGCGTGTTCGAAATGATGACCCCAGTTGATGGTCAACGGTAAAGAAGATTGTTATTTGTTTTTATAGTTTTGCGGCCTATGAGGGCCGCATTTCTTTTTTCAGCCATTATCTGTTTCAACGCACTGGCATCCGGGCAAGATGCACCTCATGTGTTACTGGTATCGTTCGACGGTTTTCGTTACGACTACGTTCAACAGTACAATGCTCCGAACTTCAAGGAGTTTATCCGCAAGGGCAGCAGCGCCAAAGGACTGATACCCTCATTTCCCTCGAAAACTTTTCCAAATCACTATACCGTTGTAACAGGATTGTATCCGGGCAATCATGGGTTGGTAGACAACAACTTTTACGATCCCGACACACGGGTGCAATACACGTCGAAGAACAAGAAGGCCGTGGTCGATTCGATTTACTATGGAGGCACTCCGCTTTGGAAGCTCGTTCAAAAAAATGGCATGAAGGCGGCTTCGTATTTCTGGGTAGGCTCGGAAGTCGTGAATGGACACCCGGATTACTATTACGCGTACGATGAAAAGGTGCCCGACCTTGAGCGCGTGGAACAGGTATTGAAATGGCTGGCTTTGCCGTCTGCAGACCGGCCAAGATTTACCGCCCTGTACTTCTCCGTAATAGACGACAAAGGACACCAATATGGACCCAATAGCGAGCAAATCCGAAATGCAGTCCTGCACGCCGACTCCCTTTTGGGGCAGTTGATGCACGGTATCGCGAAGACGGGACTTCCCGTGAACGTCATCGTGGTATCGGACCATGGCATGAAGGGCATCGAACAACGCGAATCATCCTACCTGTTACTTCCGGAGATTGTTCCCGCTACCGACGAGACCACGGTAATCGTGAATTCGGGAAGCCACGTACATATTTATCAACCAGATCCCGTAAAAAAGAAAGCGCTCTATGATCGCCTCAAACAGGACGCCCGGCATTTCAATGTGCTCATGAAGGACGAATTTCCCGAGCCATGGCATTATCAGTCAAGGCGGGTAGGGGACATACTCCTGACGGCTGAGGCTGGCTACTACTTTGTGGATTTTAAGCGAGATAAGCTTGCTGGCTTTCTCAAGCCCTGGGGATGGGCAGGTGCGCATGGCTATGATCCGCGCGTCGTTCCTGAAATGAACGGAATATTTTATGCGTACGGGCCAAAT
>DATHKA010000295.1:0-2841 GCA_035489615.1 Chryseolinea sp. | reverse complement strand
AAGGTGAAGGACCTCGGGCTTGCCGCTTGGGGACGCAAGGAAATCAAATTGGCCGAGGCGGAAATGCCTGGCTTGATGGCGATTCGTGAAGAGTTTGGCAAGCAGAAGCCGTTGAAGAACGCACGGGTTGCCGGCTGCCTTCACATGACGATTCAGACGGCCGTGCTGATTGAAACGCTTGTTGAACTTGGTGCTGAAGTGAGCTGGTCATCCTGCAATATCTTCTCGACGCAGGATCACGCAGCGGCAGCCATTGCCGCAGCAGGTATTCCGGTATATGCCTGGAAGGGCATGAACGAAAAGGAATTTGACTGGTGTATTGAGCAAACGCTTTATGCCTTCAAGGGTGGAAAGGCGCTCAATATGATTCTCGATGACGGTGGCGATCTCACCAATATGGTGCTGGATCGCTATCCTGAGTTAGTAGCAGGTATTAAAGGAATTTCAGAAGAGACGACAACGGGTGTGCACCGCCTCATTGAACGCATGCACAACGGCAAGCTGCCGCTGCCTGCGATCAATATCAATGACTCGGTGACCAAGTCGAAGTTCGATAATAAGTACGGCTGTAAGGAGTCACTCGTCGATGCTATCCGTCGCGCGACTGACGTGATGATGGCGGGCAAGGTAGCCGTTGTTGCTGGTTATGGTGATGTTGGAAAAGGGTCTGCGGCCTCCCTTCGCGGTGCAGGTGCACGGGTGATCGTTACCGAAATCGACCCGATCTGTGCACTGCAGGCCGCTATGGATGGCTATGCCGTAAAGCGTATGGACGACGCCGTCAAAGAAGCTGACATTGTCGTTACAGCAACTGGAAACTTCGGGATTGTGTTGGGACGTCACTTTGAGTCTATGAAGGACAAAGCGATCGTGTGTAACATCGGCCACTTCGACAACGAGATCGACGTGGCATGGCTCAATAAGAACGCGTCGAAAGACGAAGTGAAGCCGCAGGTTGATCTGTATACCCTGAAGAATGGCCGCCAGGTAATTCTTCTCGCCGAAGGCCGTCTCGTGAACCTTGGTTGTGCCACTGGCCATCCTTCTTTCGTAATGTCGAACTCATTCACCAACCAGACACTTGCGCAACTCGAGCTCTGGACGAATGCCGGTAAATACGAGAACAAGGTTTACATGCTTCCGAAACATCTCGATGAAAAGGTTGCCAGGTTGCACCTTAAGAAGATCAGTGTGGAGCTGGAAGATCTTACCGATGCGCAGGCCAAGTACATTGGCGTTCCGGTTGCCGGACCGTTCAAGCCTGAGTACTACAGATACTAGTTCTGATGCTGTGTCGGGTGATGGATTGGCGTAGTGGGGATAGGACAGGGTGAAGGCCAGTGCTCTAAAACTCCGCGAGACTCCGTGTGTGTTGGATTTCTCTCTGGCGATCCTGCATGTTATCCTACAACCAACGCACCTGCCTGACAACTAGTTTTAGAAACTATTTCAGTTTAGCTAATTTGCCCAGCAATTCACTCTATATGAAGATGAAGATCACTGGCCTGGTTATTCCAATTGTCCTTTTTGTGTCGACGAGCTTCCTGCCCGGCAGTGACCAGGCGGATGTGCAGTTGACTTGCTTCCGCGCACAAAAAGCTACCAACACTTGCCATTTTAATTTTACGATCGACGGCGCGCGTTATCGCTATGTGGACATTGGTTGCAAATACAGCAAGAAGCATGATGAAGTTATTAAGAAGGCCAAGGAAGGTACGTTGGCACTCGCCCGCGACTGGAAGATAGAGTGTGGCACCAAGAAAGAGCCGTAGCAATTATTAAGGTTTGATTTCCTTGCTCTTGCGTTCTTCAATGAGATAGGATAGGCCAAGCCCGACGCCACCACAAATGAATAACATAGAGAAGTAAGCAACCTCTTCCATATGGGTCATGCTGTCGAGCCAGTATCCAAACAACAGGCCAACACCGGCACCAATGAGCAGGAGCGACGCACGCAAGGGCACCGACGTGTTCCGGTATTGACGAGAGCGGAAGATAGTAGGGTCGATCCCTTTCTCGATCATCGACATGCGTTCGAGGTTCTCAAATTTGCGCAGGTAAACCACCATAACAAACGTTCCAATGAGGGCGACGATGGGTACCATCACGCCAAGTACAGCTACATCCATATAAGTTCGATATTAAGATTTTTAGTTTCCTGTTCTTGTGAACAGAATTGCCTCTATGACGCGGCCAGGATGGAGCGGGTTACAGGGAATTGACAATTGATAATCGAGCGTCATGGAAAGCAGCGCGCCGTGCCCCGGGTCCGCAGGGCCGGCGTGCAAAATTCAAACAAAATTTAGGGTCTGCGAGGTTTTATTCGGTTCTCAGGGCTTTCGTCGGATTGGCGGTTGCGGCGCGAAAGGAAAGCAGGCTGATGGTCATCCACGCAAACACAAACACGCATACGCCAGCGACGAGAAATCTCAGCGGATTTATGACGGCCTGCAGGGTGAAGTTTTGCTCCCAGCGCTGAATCAGGTACCAGGTGATCGGCGTAGACACGAGCAGGGCAATGACAATCAACCATAGAAATTCGCGCGCGATCAATACCACGACGCTGCCAACAGACGCCCCCAACACCTTCCGAATGCCAATCTCCTTGGTGCGGCGTTCTACAGCAAATGAGGTCAACCCCAGTAAACCCAGGCAGCCAATGAAAATTGCCAGCCCGGTAAATATCCCAGCTACTTTGCTGAGCTGTTGATCGGCTTTGTACTGGCGATCGAAGTCTACATCGAGAAAGGTGTAATCAAACGGCAGGTTGGGCGCCAGCTCGGTCCACTTGCGTTGTACACGATCCACGCTGGCCGTAAGGTCGGTTTCATCGAGGCGAAT
>DATHKA010000294.1:0-2053 GCA_035489615.1 Chryseolinea sp. | reverse complement strand
GTAAAAGATCAACTCCGGCACAATCCTCACCTGCTTCCCGATCTTATCACCCAGCGCACGGCGCAATTCGCTTTTGTGGCGGTTGATGTTGTCGAGCACCTTTTCCTTCTCCCTGGCAAGCAGCATGCTGATATAAACTTTCGCAACACTGAGATCGGCATTTACCTTAACATCGGCGATCGTGACGAACGCGTTCTCCAGAATGCCTTTCTTATCCCGCTGGAAAATGTCGCTCAGTTCCTTTTGAATGAGCCTCCCGTACTTCTGCTGTCTCGTCGATCCACTCATAAGACAAATATATGACGCATGTCTCAACAATTACCAATGAACCATTGGCAATTATGAAAACCTCCTCTATTTTGTGATTTTTAAGCTCCTTTTACTTGCTACAGTATTTTCGAATCAATGATCCGTACCGATTGCTGGGTTTGCTGGCCATCTTTATCCTAATCACGTTGCCCTTTTTTATCGATGCACCTGAGCTCACCTACCCGGAGTTAAAGGGACTTGTGATCGGAGAAAAGGTGCATGAAGGGGCGTCATTATACACGGAGCTCGTCGACTCATCGGGGCCATTGGCTGGGTGGTTCAATGGCTTAATTGATGTAGTCTTTGGGCGGTCAATGACGGCTCGACACATCCTCAGCTTTGTTTTGATCTTCTTGCAGGCAGCGTATATCGGGATTGTATTTTCCAATCAAAAAGCATTTGCCGAGCACACCTATATACCGTCACTCATTTACGTCATTGCTTTTTGTTTCTCTTTCGACACCCTGTCACTCACGCCCGAACTTCTGGGTGCAGGTGCTTTGCTTCCTGCATTGAGCAGCCTTTTTAAAGAAATAGAATTTCGCGAGCAGCGATCCGAATCTATATTCAGCCTTGGCCTCTACATTAGCATCGCCTCGTTGTTTTCCTTTTCCTACAGCGTGTTGTTGATTGGCTCATTTATCACTTTGATGGTGTTTACCCGCAGCAACGTGCGGAAATACCTGCTGCTCATCGTTGGGTTTGCCCTGCCACACTTGTTGTTGCTGGCCATCTATTTCCTCAAGGACGGCCTGTCGGCTGTCTGGCAATTTTACTATGTCCCGAACTTTAGCATTCACGCCGTTCGTTACATGTCGTCCGGCGCGCTCTGGACGCTACTAACGTTGCCGCTCATATTCCTGGTCGTCTCGGTCGTGATGATGAATCGGGAGGCGCGGCTATCGAAATATCAAACCCAGCTGGTGCAAGCCATGTTTTTTTGGACGCTGTTCGCTTTGGGGCAAGTGTTCATCTCGCGTGACTTCAGACCACAGAACTTTGTCTCCGTTATTCCCGGACTTTGCTTCTTCATAACACACTTCTTACTCATCGTGCCCAAGCGAAAGTTCGCCGAGATAGCGATCTGGGTATTCCTCGCCGGCACTGTGTTGATTAGCAATCTCGCCCGATACGGAGCTTTGGACAGCGTTAACTATCGCGACCTCATTGTTCGGCGCACCGATTCACCCTATAAAGGCAAGCGTCTACTCGTTTTAGATGAAGGCTGGGAGGTATATGCCAATAACCAGTTGGCTTCTCCGTTCCTTGACTGGAATATGAGCCGATCGATATTCTCGCAGCCAGAGTACTACGAAAATGTGATCCTTGTATCCAATGGATTGAAAAATGACCTGCCTGAAATTATCCGGGACAAACACAACTTGTTGCAACCTTATCTCGACAGACTTCCCGAATTGCGCAAGCATTACCGGCGGCAAGGAGACTCCTACGTGCGAACGGATACTAAGTAGCAGAAGTCGGGAGCGTTCAGCACGCGATCTTTCCTACGCGCCTCGCGTGCCTACCACCTTCGAAGGCGGTGGACAGGAATACGGCAACAATAGACCTGGCATCTGCTTCGGAAACAAAGCGAGCGGGAAGGCAAACGATGTTCGCGTCGTTGTGCGCCCGGGCCAATGACGCAAGCTCAGGTGTCCAACAGATGGCTGCACGTATGCCTGCATGCTTGTTGGCGGTAATGGCTACGCCGTTGGCGCTGCCACAGACCAGTACACCGAACGCG
>DATHKA010000293.1:0-4259 GCA_035489615.1 Chryseolinea sp. | reverse complement strand
TACGAAAAATTGTTTTGTTGCATGACGCGGACAATCCATTGAGCCAACTCCGGGATGGACTCCTCTTCATCTTTTGCAGGTACTACAACGGATATGTTCGGTCTGATCATGCTTTAGAATCGTTGTTCCGGCGGCCTCTTTTGCGTAAAGATAGTGACGAGAAGCACGGTAGCCATAGAAAAAAACACACCCATGAAAACGGCAATCGCCCAGAACAATTTCTTGGTCCACGACTGCGCCATCTCAATTTGGCCGTCAGGCATTCCCTGCTGCTGCATTTGATTATATTGATTCTCGTAGAAATCGGCCATCAGGTTCGGATCGATGATGTTCGTATAGACGTAGTTAAACAAAATACCAACCACTACGCCTACGAGCATAAACCAGAAACCAACGGCAATGCCCTCGCCATAGGTCATAAATCCGTTGTTGTCCCCCTTGAATTCTTTGTGGGCCAGGAGTATCAGGACGATCGTAGTGGGCAGCGACACCGCCCAGCCCCATTTAAACGTGAGCGGATTTTGACCGGCAAAAATGAGTATCAGAAAGAATACGATGCCCACTACCACCGAAATCAATCCGTACTTGATACCTACCGATCTTTTGTCTCCTGCGGGTGAAGTTGTTTCTTCCATATCTTGAAGGGTTATTGGTTACGCGGTTTTAGGCTGTCGCCTGACGATGACAGAAAGCACAATGTTCACAAAGAAGCCCAGCACCAACCCGTGAATGAAGTAGGTAAAGGCCAATATCGTGATATTAGTTGCGGGCAACGCTGCCAAATTACGCTCGTACAGCTCTTTTCCCAGCCTGTCGATATCCTCCTGGCTGAAACCCTTCACGTAAGCGGTAACCTGTTCAATGTATTGCAAAACGAAATCGTGCTCGATCGTACCAAATACCCAAATCAGCATTGACGTCAGGACGGTCAGGGTAAAGATCACAATGAAACCGCCCAGCATCGCCTGTGCAAAGTAAAGTACTCCATCCTGATCGTAATCGCGAAATTCCTTTAATGCAAAGAATACAAAAATTCCGAACAGTAGAATGCGAAAGTCCAGGTAAGGTGATACAATAAGCGGATGTCCGCCCAGGTAAAACATGATGACGACCAGCACAAATGCGATCACGCCTCCAATGAGGCCGTAACGAAAAGCAATGCGCATCAATTTATTCAACATTGTCCAGGTGTGCGAGATCGTTTTCCGGTTTTATTCTTCAATACGGTTTCGTCCGTTGTTGAAAACGGCGATCACCTTACCCCTCACTTCGGTGTTCATCCACGGCGAATTCCTGGACTTCGAGTGGTTGGATTTCTCATCGAAAGTCCATGTCCTGGACGGATCAAACAAGGTCAGGTTCGCCTTGACATCCTCCTCGATCACGGGCACTTCGATGCCGAGGAGCTTCCGGGGATTGACGGTTACCTTCGGTAGCAGGGTATCCCACTCGACACTGTTGCTGAGCCCCACCAGGTTTGCCCCGAATGTCTGCAGATTGATGATGCCAAAATCGGCCAGGTCAAATTCAAGGTTCTTGCATTCATCCTCATGCGGCGTGTGCCCCGAGCAGATCACGTCGATCGTACCGTCGCGCAGGCCTTTGATGATGGCATCATTGTCGGCTTTCTCACGCAGGGGTGGGTTCACTTTATAGTTCGTGTCGAATCCCGACAGCACGCTATCATCGAGCAAGGGCTGGTAAGCGGCCACATCGCAACTTACCTGCATTTTTTTCCTGGCTGTTCGGATGAGATCAATGGCCTTCGCAGACGACAGTTTCGCAAAATGCAACCGTCCGCCCGCATAGCCCAACAGTTCGAGGTTTCGGGTCACGGCAATGTCTTCGGCAATGCGCGGCATGCCTTTGAGGCCCAGCATAGTGCTGTTTAAACCCTCATGCATCTGTCCGAAAAGGTTAAGCCAGCTATCTTCCGGGTGATCGATCAGCAGGCCGTTGAACTTCTGCAGGTATTGCAGTGATTTCAGCAAAATGTCCGTATGCCATATCGACTTCAGTCCATCCGTAAAACCCAGGGCTCCGGCCTCGTGGAGGTCGATCATTTCCGTAAGTTCTTCCCCCTTGTTGTTGCGCGTGACGGCAGCCAGCGGATAGATCTGCACCAGGTGTGAGTCGTTTCCGCGAGTAAGGTAACTCACCTCATTCTTGGTTTGGACGCAGGGCGACGTATTGGGCAAGACGGCCAGGCCCGTAAAGCCACCGGCAGCGGCCGCCCGCGACAGAGAGTCGAGATCTTCCTTCTGTTCCAGGCCGGGGTCGCCCACGAATGTGCCCAGATCGAACCAGCCAATGGTAAGTTTCATGCCGTCGGCCTTGATAGCGCGATCGGCAGTAAAGTTCTTGTCGCCTATCTCAGCAATGCGACCATTGTTGACGAGGACGTTCTTGATTTTCTTGTGGAACGAGGACGCCGAATCGATGATTTCGGCACCTTGGATAAGTATTTTCATTTAACCAGGGTTCAGTAAACCTCACAAGCGCCAGCGTAATTCATTACGGGAGCTTGCTTGCTCACTCCATGAACTTTGCTCACTTCATGAAGCGAATGAGCAGCACTTCTGCCACGATGAAGAAGATGGCCATCATGAGCGCATACTTCCATAGCGGTTGGCCCAAATATCGCTCCTTTATTTCGTTGCTGAAAGCTTCTTGCTTGCCGACGTTGAAAATTGTGACATTGTCAAGTCCACCCAGCATTTCCTTGAACTCCTCGCCGGTGTACTGATCCATCAGCGACTCCGACTTGTCGAGGTTAAAGGCGATGAGGTTCACCGTATCCTGTTGCATGACCACCTTGTAAAATCCCTTGCTGACAGAAAACTTCGGAATGTCGAAAATGACATCTTCGTTCACCTGGCGTTGAGCAGGAACTACCTCTTCGGCGCCGACCCATCGCAACGGGTCCTCTCCGCGAAGGCTGTCGACGTGAATGCTGATGTTGCTTTCACGAAGGGTATAGTAGGGCTTGAATTCCTTCTTCCTTCCGCTGGCTGCGATCCGGTACATCACGGGCACAAACAGGGCATGATTGAAAAAATCTGTTTGTCCCGCTGACAGCGCGCAGCTCATCAGGAAGAGTTCGCCACCCTGATTGAATCGCGAAATGAAGGGCTGCTCGTTCCGGAAGTGCAGAATGGCGGTACGGTCGCTGCCCCAGTCCAGAATCTTCGAGGCGTGCGGCATGGCAAGCGCTACGGACCTTTCCTCAAATACATTCTCGAAGAAGGGGTTCGAGAAATCGGGTCGGGCCAGCTCGGTCTGGCCCTTGTCCTGGGCAACGCGCAATGCGGGTAGCTGTAGCGTGGTCTTCAGGCTTTCGGCGTCAGGGGTGGTTCCAGGGATCAACATCACCGTGCCGAACGTGCCGAGGTAGCGGCGCAACGCCCCCGCTAGAGCACGATCCAGGCTATTGAGTCCATTCACCACAACCAGGTCTGCCTGGTCGAGCAGACTGTAGTTGAAATTGTTAAACTCGTGCGTCTGGAACGCAAATATCCGCTCATTGCCAAACACCCGCTGAACCGGCGTCAGCGCATCTGTGGCCTTGATCTCGATTACGTTTATCCGATTGGTGAAATTCAATGCGAGAAAGAATTCGTTATCGAACGTGACGGGAAAATCATTGAAGGTGATACGCGCCTCATTCAGTCCCGCCAGCGAGGTGGCAATGTCAAAAGTAACTTCCGCCTTGCCTCCCTGACCGATACTGGTCGTGGCCGTTCCTTCCTGGATATTGTTCAGCATCAATCTCAGGTTGAGCTGATCTATGTCGCGTGTGCCGTCGTTGCGGACCATAACGTGCAGCACGTTGCGGCCCCCTCCGGCGGCAAATGGATTTTCGAGATATGCCGAGTCGATGAATACATTGCCGTGCTCACTGTACTGGATGGGCACGAGATGAAGCTTCATCGCGCTGTCTCCGGCGACGGTGCCTGCCGTTGATTTCTGCAGGTCGGCAATCCAGAATACGTCGGTGCTTTTTACCCAACGGTCCTGTTGTATGCGGTCGTGAACTTCCCGGTAGGTTCTGCTCACGGGCGACAGTCGCACCTGCGTCAGTAAGTCAAGCACCTCTGGCTTCGTCTTAAAAGTGTTTGAGAACGGGGCAAAATCATTCGTGACAAGTTTATAACGGGTATCTGGCGGAAAGACGTCTACGATACTTCGGGCAAAATTGGTCGCGGCGTCCAGGCCCCTCGTTTTCTCATCGACCTGAGCCGACATACTTTGCGAGTTGT
>DATHKA010000292.1:0-24539 GCA_035489615.1 Chryseolinea sp. | reverse complement strand
GACGTTCACGATCAACGTCTGCCCCGGATTCAACCTGAACTTTTTGAAGGCCGTATACTTGCTTCCGGTCGTTTGCCGCACCCTAAATACGATCTTGTACTCGCCGGGAAGCAGCGTCAGCGCAAATTGTGACTTGAGGTCGTTCACATTGCAGACCCATTGCTGCGACCCATCTGGCTTCATCTCGTACAGACTCCCATAGCCTGGCGATATTGTATTAAAGTTCACCACGCCCGGCGTAGGGAGCAATATTGTCTTCGTCTTGTTGGGTTGAATCTCAGCCTCGAATGTTCGTCGAGGCAGGGTCAGCACTTCTACGTCGTAATGGCCTGTCAGATACCGGAACGGAAGATTACTACCTTGTACATTGATGGTGCTGGTTTTTCCTTTTTCACGGACGATCGATTGAAGATTGTTATCGCGCCGGCCTTCCTGTTGCACGACGAGATTGCCCTGAGGCGCAGGTATAGTCACGGCGTTGTGTTTGCCAATATTGATCTGGATATCCCGCGTTACAATTTGTGGCGTAGTGTTCACGACAATATCGTAGTCAACAACCGGATCGATTTGTATCGTATCCGGCAGCCCCCGGCGATCCAGGTAGTGTACGAAATCATACATGGGCAGTCCCGTCTGCCGATTAATGAAGGTGATGTTTACGTTAGTTTCTGTGGGTCTATTGGAGGCATCCAGCAGACCCACGCTGACAGTCGTTTTCGCGAAGCTGGATTCGATCGCTTCGTTCAACACATCGTAAAACTTTCCGGGCGTATCGGCATTTACGTATTTACCTGCGCACTCCAATGTTTTCTCCGACTGCAGGCCCAGGCCGATGATATAAGGGCGAAGGAACACGCCCTTTCTTTGCATCGCCTGCGACATGGCGCAAAGATCTCCGCCGCACGACTCAATCCCATCCGTGACAAGAATCACGATGTTGCGATAGCCGGGGCCGGACGGAAAGTCATTCGCGGATTGTTCGAGCGAATAGGTTATGGGCGTAACACCTTTCGGCTTGATCTCTTGCAGCTTACTGATAATCAGGGCGTGGTTTCTCGCCTTGAACGGGACTTCGAGCCAGGTGTCTTTGCAGTTCTTCTGTTCCTGGGGTGATTTGTGCCCGTATACCCGCAGCGCGAGTTCGAGATTGACATTTTGCTTTAACGAATCGACCAGCTTCGACATAATGGACTTAGCGACTGTCCATCGCGTCTGATTAGGTCGCTGCCACTCTTCCATCATGCTTCCAGAAGCGTCAATCAGGAACAGGATGCGTGTTTTCTCCGGAAGCTTTTGCTGGATTTTGTTTTGCGCAGTAGCGCCGAATCCTAACATCCATAGTAGCAGGAGAGTGGTTGCACAAAGGCGTGGGGAGCGTCCTGTCATTCAATACAAACGGGTTGGCTACTGGTCGAATTGCGTCGTTTGGACATTTATAGCGAAACGACGCTATTGGTAAATATTCCGATGCGGAAAGAATCGAGGGCAGGGATAATGCCGGGCATACAAACTGCCGAAGCGTACTTAGTAGTCGCCAAGTGTTTCCGGCAGTTGCGCCAGGGCCTTTGCGAGTTCTTCGTCGTTGGGCGCAACACCATGCCACTTGTGCGATCCCACCATGTAATCAACGCCAAAGCCCATTTCGGTTCGCATCAGATTCATAACTGGCTTGCCCTTGCGCGCCTGAGTCTTTGCGTACTCCAGCGTCTTAACGATCTCCTCCATGTTGTTGCCGTTGCTATCGATGACTTCCCAGCCGAAGGATTCCCATTTGGCTTTGAGGTCGAGGAGACTTAAAATCTTATCCACAGGACCATCAATCTGTTGTCCGTTGTAATCGATCGTTGCAATGAGATTGTCAACCTTGTTGTGAGCGGCATACATGGCGGCTTCCCAAACTTGTCCTTCCTGCTGTTCGCCATCACCCATGAGAACGAACACGAAGCGATCGTCCTTGTCAAGCTTCTTGGCTTGTGCGGCACCCAGCGCAACTGAAAGCCCTTGTCCTAGTGAGCCGGAGGCAATTCTGATCCCTGGCAAATGCTCATGCGTAGCCGGATGACCCTGCAATCTTGAGTTAAGCAACCGGAAGGTTTTCAATTCCTTGACATCAAAGTAGCCGGATCTGGCGAGCACGGAGTACCAAACCGGAGAAATGTGTCCATTGGAGAGGAAGAACAGGTCTTCGCCCGCCCCAGCCATATTGAATTTAGGATCGTGTTTCAGGATATCAAAATAAAGCGCCACGAAGAAATCGGTGCAACCCAATGACCCGCCCGGGTGACCCGACTGGCAGGCATGGACCATTCTAACAATGTCTCTGCGCACCTGAGAAGCAGTTTTCTGAAGCTGATTGATGTCTGGCGACTGACTCATGGAAGTGAATATTTCGCGTGAATATAAAACGGACGTTGCCGGGGTGCAAATATTACTTTGAATCCTTCAGTATCTGCGCGGTGTGTTCTTTGGTATCGACTTTGGATATGATCTCTGCGATCTTTCCCTTCTCGTCAATTACAAACGTTGTTCGCAGCGTCCCCATGTACTTGCGGCCGTACATTGATTTCTCTCCCCACGTTCCGTACTTATCGTGTATGACCTTGTCCGTGTCGGCCAGCAGGGGAAAAGGCAGCTTCTCTTTGTCAGCAAACTTCCGGTGGGATTTTTCATCGTCGGTGCTGATGCCGAGCACTTCGTATCCCTGCTTTTGAAGAACTTTGTAATTGTCACGCAGGTTGCACGCCTGAGCTGTACATCCTGGTGTCATGTCTTTCGGATAGAAGTAAAGTACAACTTTCCGGCCCTTAAAGGACGACAGTTTAACAGGATTACCATCCTGATCGTTGATCTTAAAATCAGGAGCTGTATCGCCGACTTGAAGCTTCATAGGCCATCACAGTATTTTTCTTAAATATCTGGATTTATTTCCTGCATTATCGGTAATGACCAGCTCAAAATTTCCTTTCAGGTTGTCTTCGGGCTTCAACGTGCGCGTCCAAATCGTATTTGATTTACTGTCGTATGCCAGGAGTACCCATTTTCCATTGACGTAAGCCTCAATGCTGTCCACGCCGGAAAGATCGTCCTTGATCTTAAAGCGCGCATTCTGGCCGTTGACCACAAGGGGAGTGATCTTAGGACCGATTGAGTCCCTAAGGATCGTGAAGTCACCAAACTCACGGGTGCTGAAGTTCAGGCGTCCGTTCATCCATTCGCCTGTGCCGACGTAAGTGTAGGATTTTCCGGCGACACGATAAACGCCCACGTCCGGTTTTATCGGATAGTCGAAGGCAGGCTTCAACGAGATATCAATACTCTTGTGCAAGGGAACGTTTCGGGTGCCTATAGTGAATATCTCCTGCTTGCCCTTTACGCTATATTCGGTATTCAGATAGAGTGTGTCATAGATCGCATTCTTGGGAAAGGCCACGTCCATGAGCTCGCCATAATATTTATAGTCGGTGCCGCTGGGTACACTGATATTGATGTGTGGGGCGACGGTCTTTCCACAAACACTGATAGAATCCGGAACGAGACGACGCAGGTCTACCAGGTAAACAGCCCGGTTGCCGTTGTAATAGTCCGCATTTACTTCGACGGACGTTCCGTTGGCAAAAACCGTAGCTTTGTTGGCACTGCCCACGCAAGGCTTACTGATTACCATCATCGTATTTTCGGAAATGTCGTAGCCGATATCGAATACATAGTTCTCGAGCGACTTCACTTCTTTCACGGCCGGAGTGGATCTCAATGTAAAGGTCAGCTTGCTTTGGTTGCCATCGCTATCGCCCATGTCAATCTCGACGTTCGAATCTTTACTCGGGTTAACTTTTATTTTTCCCGATCCCAGGGAAGGATCATAGAACTTCAGGTCATTTCCATCATCAATGTACAATTTATAGAACCGGGTACCGTAATTGCGCATGGTCTTGAAATCCATCAGCGAATAAATCGCTCTTGTTTCAGCGACATTTACCCGTTCGATAGCCTGATTGAAAACCACCTGACTGTCGACCTTCATCTTGATGTAATTTACCCCACCATAGAACTGGCTTTGAGGCGACAGTTTATCTTTGGCCACCAGTTCAACACCAATATTTCCTGCTGCCATGATGGGCGCTGTAATAATGTAATTGTTCCCGACACGTTGCGCATAGAACTCAAAGCGACCGAATCGATCGTTGATACGAGAGTTGATGTCCAGTGTTTTCAAGGCAATTTTCTCTGCTGCCGGAGGCAACTTGTCAACGAGCTCGGGAAAGCCTGCGACCTTCAGCGGATCGAGGGCGTAATTTTCCGGATCGCGAATGTCAAAATGCAGATGCGGACCGCTGGATGATCCTGAGTTACCAGACAGGGCAATAAGTTCGCCCTGCTTCACAGGAAACTGATCCGGAGTAAACTCCAGGTCTAACTCCGACTCTTTCCGTTGATAATGTTCCTGCAAAACAAATTCACCGAGCTTGCCGGCAAATTTGTCGAGGTGGGCATACAACGTGGTGTTGCCGTCGGCATGCGTAATGTAGATGACATTGCCATAGCTTCCAGGTGTTACCGCGATCCGCGAAATGTAGCCGCTTTTGGAGGCCACAACCGGGAGCCCGATCATGTTGTTTGTTCGTATATCGATGCCGCTGTGAAAGTGCGTGCTCCGCAGTTCGCCCATCGTGCCCGCCAATGATCCTGGTTGGCCAGGATGCACGGGATACAAATATTTTTCTTCGGCCGGAAACTTTTCGTCGGGCTTGGCAAATTGCGCCTGCGCAATCAGCGGAAGAGCCAACAGCAGCCAGGCAAAAATTCTACTTGACTTCGAATTCCAGAAGTTTTTCTTGTTCAACATAAGCGGAAAGCACATTACCAACCTTGACTGGGCCAACACCTTTTGGTGTACCCGTAAAAATTAAATCACCCGACTTGAGCGTAAAAAATCTCGATAAATACAAAATTATATAATCGAAGCTGAAAAGCATGAGGCTAGTATTGCCCTGCTGCCTTGTTTCACCATCGACCTGCAAAGTGAAATTGATGTTCTTCAAATCACCGAATGATGAGATCGGCAGAAATTTGTCAGAGATCGGGGCCGATCCGTTGAACCCCTTGGCAATGTCCCAGGGAAGGCCCTTCTCCTTCGCTTTCTGTTGCAGATCGCGTGCCGTAAAGTCTACCCCTACACCAATTGCGTCGTAATACTTGTGAGCAAATTTTTCCTCAATGTTCTTACCCTCTTTGCAAATTCTCAACACCAGCTCCACTTCGTACTGGACATCCTTCGAGAAGTCAGGATAGTAAAAAGGCGCATTGTTCCTGAGGGCTGCCGTGTCGGGCTTCGTGAAAATAACCGGCTCATCGGGGCGCTCATTATTCAGCTCCTTGATGTGTTCAGCGTAGTTTCTCCCGATGGCAAAAATCCTCATATCTCGTAGTTTGGCTGTTGGTTCGGCACTTATGCCACAACTTCACAAATCTATGAAACATTCCGGCCCGGGATTTGTAGTTTTGGCCAAAAAAATGTCATGCTGAAGAAGTTATTGCTTTCTCTTACTATCGCGGCCGTTGTTTTTGCTTGCGCGAAAGTGGCCGTAACAGGGCGAAGCCAGTTGAGCCTTGTCTCTAACACAGAGATCATCCCGATGGCGAATAAAGAGTACAAGGACGTGGTCGCGAAGGGTCCGCTGTCGACTAATCGCGAACAAACGGAAATGGTAAAACGGGTTGGCGTAAAGATTCAGAAAGCGGTAGAAGAGTACATGGCACAAAAGGGGCTATCGTCGGA
This sequence comes from Chryseolinea sp., assembly GCA_035489615.1. Classification (GTDB taxonomy): domain Bacteria; phylum Bacteroidota; class Bacteroidia; order Cytophagales; family Cyclobacteriaceae; genus Chryseolinea. The sequence continues at coordinate 18,763 of DATHKA010000292.1, read as the reverse complement.
ACTCCAGGGATTCGCCTGGGAGTTCAATCTCATCGACGATCCCAAGACCGTAAATGCCTGGTGTATGCCAGGCGGGAAGGTCGCTTTCTATACGGGCATCATGCCGATATGTGAAAATGAAGCGGGCATATCGGTAGTTATGGGACACGAAGTGGCACACGCGATTGCGAACCACGGCCGCGAGCGAATGAGCCAGCAATTGGTGGCGCAATACGGCCTCAGTACAATAGGGGCGTTGATGGGCCAAAATCCCACAGCCGGACAGGATTTGCTGATGCAGGCAGTCGGTGCTGGCACCAACCTCGGAATGCTGAGTTTTAGCCGGTCGCATGAATCGGAGGCCGACCATATCGGTCTCATCTTTATGACCATCGCTGGCTATGATCCCAACCAGGCACCGCTGTTCTGGGAGCGCATGACAAAGTTAAGCGGTGGTCAGGAACCTCCTGAATTTCTCTCCACTCACCCGTCGCATAGCACACGCGTTGCTGATTTGAAGGGATGGATACCGGAGGCGCTCACGTATAAGAAGAATTGACAATTAACAATTAACAATTGACAATTGTGGAGCCCCTAGCGGGGCAGATGGTAAAAGAACCGCAGAATTTCGCGACTCTGAGAACTCGTGGGCGATAGCCCCAGCAATTGTCAATTGTCAATTGTTAATTGTCAATTGTCAATTGAACACTATCTCTTGAACCCCCTCAGCTTTATCTCTGTCACTTTGCGTTTCGTATCGAGCGCAAACTCTCCGTTCATAATCCAGTCATAATACGCCGGTTCCTGCTTGAACACTTCGGTCACCACTTTGTTTTTGTGTTTACCGAAGTTGAATACTTCCAGACCCTTGTCGTTTAAAATCATTCGGCCGCTGAGATCGACCTGCTGAACCGAAGTGACTTTGTGAAGTGCGTCCACGTCGTTCTTGATTTCGCCGATCTTGCGATTCAGTGTATCGGTGACTTCCTGATGTTCATATCGCGCCACCTGTGCTATCAATACTTCCATGCTCGCTTCTGTGTCAGCTTCCGCGGTATGGCTGTTTTCGAAGTCCTTGTCGAGGTAAAACTTGTAAGCGGCAGCCAGGGTACGCTTTTCCATCAGGTGGTAAATCTTTTGTGAATCGATGAGTCTTTTGCGGGTATAGTCGAACTCAACGTCGGCACGCAAGAACTCTTCGACCAGAAGCGGCACATCAAACTTCATGATGGCAAAGCCGGCCAGGTCGGCACCTTCAAAGAAGCGCGCATACTCTTTGGCAACCGCTTTGAAAGTGGGTTTGTCCTTCACATCGTCATCGGACAGTCCGTGAATGGCTGTCGTTTCGGCCGGTATAGGGATCGTTGGATTGAGCACGTTGGCCTTGCGAAGGATCTCTCCGCCGGGCATCATTTTGATAACTGCGATTTCAACGATGCGATCGTTAATGATGTTTGTACCCGTTGCTTCTAGATCAAAGAAGCAAAGTGGTGTCTTAAGATTCAGCTTCATGGAAACCTGGTAACGCCCCGGAGAAAATTACGATAAAACGATCTGGTTAGCCAGCTTTTTAAGATCCAGCCCGCCGAATGTTCCCGAGCTCATCATCAAAAGCGTCTTGTTGTTCCAATGCAGTGACATCAGATAGGACTCCAGTTGTGTACGCGAGGTAAACAAACTCAGTCCTGGAGCATTGAATGCTTTCCGAAGTTCGGCCTCGGAAATATTGTCGAGACCTTTCGACTTCAGCTTCTCCGGATCGATCATGATGATCTGAACCGTGGCGGCTTTCATGCTGTCTTTATACTGTGGCAAAAACCGCTTCGTCAGACTGCTGAAGGAGTGAAGTTCAAGACAGGCAACGAGATCCCGTGCAGGGAATATCTCCTTGACAGCCTTAACGGTTGCCTTCACTTTCGACGGTGCATGCGCAAAGTCTTTGAAGATCGTGACAGCTTTGCTTTCGTTCACCTTTTCGAGCCGGCCCGCTGCCCCTTCGAAACTTTGAATAGCTTCAAAGAACATTTCGGTCGTGATGCCAAGCTTCTTGAGTACTTCTTTCGCGCCGCTCATATTCTGAAAGTTGTGACTTCCGAATACTTTTACGGGATATTTTTCCTTTCCGTTCGTTACATAGAACTTTCCGGTTCCATCGGCGGAATGAGTATGACTCCTGTACGATATCGCCTGAACGTCAATGCGATCCTTCTTGCCAATGATCAGTGCCAGGGAATCCTGCTCACAATATATAAGGGTTCCGCCTTTCGGCGTTTCATCGGCAAAGCGATCGAATTGCCTGAGGTAGTCTTCCTCTTCAGCAAATACGTTTACATGGTCCCAGGCAACGCCGCTAATCAGTCCAATATGGTGCTGGTATCGCAGTAGTTTGGGCGTTGGATCGAGCGCGGACGACAAGTATTCGTCTCCTTCGATAATGATGATGGGAGCGTCCGATAACTTTACGGTATGTTCGACGCCTTTTACGCGCGCGCCGATTACATAGTCGAACTTGCGTCCGAAATGGTTGAGGCAGTGAATGACCATGGCCGTTATAGTCGTCTTTCCGTGGCTGCCGGAGATTACGATGCGCTGCTTGTTTCTGGCGTTCTCAAAGATATACTCTGGAAAAGAGTAGATGCGGAGGCCCAGCGATTGCGCTTGCAGCAGTTCCACGTTGTCCTTGCGGGCATGCATTCCCAAGATTACAGCATCGAGATTTTGCGTGATTTTGGAAGGGTTCCACCCTTCATGCTCAGGCAATAAGCCATGCTGCTTTAATGTACTGCGCGAAGGTTCATGTATTTCGTCGTCAGAGCCGGTTACTTCATGGCCGGCCAGTTTCAGGGAAACCGCCAGGTTGTGCATGACGCTACCCCCGATGGCGATGAAGTGTACCTTCTGTTTCTGTTGGTGCATGAAAAAAAATTCCGGCTTAAAGTAAAGGAAAATGTTTAATGTTTAAAAGTCTGACTGTTTTGAAGATGCTGCCATTCGTCGATCAATACTGACTGATCCATCGCCACTTCTGATGGAAATTTATTAACAACAATATTGTTATTTGAATGTTAATAAGTTGTGGAGAGATTAAACGGCATTCAATCCTTTTGATATTACGTTTGTCGCCCCTACGAAAAAAGCAACAACAACCACTGTATGGAGCAAGGCAGATCGACGCCTCTGAGGTTAAGCAACAAATCAGGAAAATTACTTCCGAGAGACATCTCTGAAAGTCTTGGTAAGTTGCCACCTCAGGCGCCCGATCTTGAGGAAGCCGTATTAGGCGCCTTGATGCTGGAGAAGAACGCGCTGAACGCCGTCGTTGAGTTTCTAAAACCCGAGCATTTCTACAAAGAGCAACACAAGGAAATTTACACCGCGATCGTTGATTTATTCAAGTCCTCAGATCCGGTGGATATGCGCACCGTTGTAAATCAACTGCGAAAGACCGCAAAGCTGGAACTCATTGGAGGCGCGTATTACATCGCCGAGCTCACGTCGAAGGTGAGTTCTGCCGCCAACATCGAATACCACGCTCGCGTGATCATGGAGATGTCGATCAAGCGCGACCTCATTCAGGTATCGTCACAAATACAACAGGACGCATACGAAGATACCACCGATGTGTTTGAGTTGCTGGATAAAACCGAGCAATCAATATTTCAGATATCCGACTCCAACCTGCGCAAGAACTACGATAACATGAGGAATCTCATGACGCGTGCTATCCAGGAGTTGCAATTGCTTAAAGAGCACAAAGATGGACTCACGGGTGTTCCTAGCGGTTTCACGGCGCTCGACCGGATGACTTCCGGATGGCAGAAGTCAGACCTGGTGATTATTGCGGCACGTCCCGGTATGGGTAAGACCGCTTTTGTCGTTTCTGCACTTCGTAACGCCGCCGTTGAATTCAAACACCCGGTTGCAATTTTCTCGCTTGAAATGGCGTCTATTCAGCTCGTTAATCGTATGATTTCCGCGGAAGCCGAATTGGAAGGCGAGAAAATCAAACGAGGCACACTCGCCGATCACGAATGGGCGCAGTTGGTGCACAAGACCAACAGGCTTTCGTCGGCGCCAATTTTCATCGACGATACACCCGCGTTGTCCGTCCTGGAACTTCGCGCCAAGTGTCGACGCCTTAAGGCCGAACACAACATCCAGATCGTCGTAGTCGACTACCTGCAGCTCATGCGGGGTGATCAGGGTGGAAACCGAGAACAGGAAATCGCATCAATATCACGGGCGTTGAAGGGCATTGCCAAGGAACTCAGCATTCCCGTGCTCGCGCTTTCTCAGTTAAGCCGGGGTGTCGAGACGAGGGGCGGTGACAAGCGTCCGCAGTTGTCTGACCTTCGGGAATCGGGTTCCATCGAACAGGATGCAGACATCGTTATGTTTCTGTATCGTCCGGAATATTACAAGATCACGGTAGATGAGGATGGCATGCCAACACAGGGAATGGGAGAGGTGATCATTGCCAAGCACCGTAACGGATCCGTTGGCAGTGTGAAACTGAAGTTCATTGGCAAGTATACCAAGTTTGCTGACCTTGATGCACCCTCGTCATCTTATGACAATCCTTTCTCTGGCATGATTACACGCGAAAGCCGGCTGAATACATTCGATCCAAATGCGGACGCGCCTCGCTTGCCGCCCAGCGACGAGACGCCATTCTAACGCCGTCCAGGCTTTCCGACGCACGGATTTTTCGCCTCACAGAGAATTTCAACCTTCCATTATCGTTTTTGGTATGGGCACGCGGATGCGCGCCGGGTAGCTGGTATCTTGCCCTGATTTACACATGAAAAATACGGTTGTATTGCTGGTGGCCAGTCTGTTGCTTTGGAACTGTGGCAATGATCCCGAACCCGTCGATTGCTCGGTTTCTGGGCCAATCATCAGCCTTGGTACAGTCACGAACGCTACGAGCTGCAGTATTGCGGATGGTTCCATAAGCGTTTCAGGCAGTGGCGGCAAAGAGCCTTATCTGTTCACGCTGAATAGTCTTCCCGGTCAGGCTGATGGCAAGTTTAACAACCTCGCTGCCGGCTCCTATACTGTTACGGTTACAGATGCCAATGCCTGCTCATCCGTGGTGGAAAATGTAGCGATAAAAGCAGCCGACTTTAAGTTCACGACGCAGCTGGTAGGCGATAGCGATTGCCTGGGGGCCAATGGTCAGGTAACCATCAGTGTTGAACAACTGAATCCACCCTACAGCTATCGGTTGGGAACCGGTAGTTTTGGCGAGTCGAATGTCTTCACCGAGCTCGGCACGGGTACTTATGGAATCACGGTAAAAGATAACACAGGTTGCAGCGTGTTTCTGAGCGTCAGTATACCGCGCGCATTTACTGCAACAAGTTGGCAGAACGATATCCGACCGATTATTGTCAAGTCATGCGCACTTAGCGGATGCCATAACGGTGATTCACGTCCCGACCTTCGCCTATTTGAGAACGCCAAGTTTTATGCGGCAAGTATCAAGTCCAAGACAAGGGATCGCAGCATGCCACGTGAAGGCACAATTACACAAAACGAAATCGACCTCATCAGTTGCTGGGTCGACGATGGCGCGGTGCTGAATTGAGCCAGTATGGATTCCGTCAATACGCCAGGTTTATTGATCGAATCTCACCTATTAATTATCGTACAAAACCGCCAGCCTCGCGCCATCCATTTCTCTCATGGCTTTATTATCGCCCGCCTCACGCGCGGCAACAATTCCGCGCTCAAAAATTGAAATGGCCTGTTCCGTTTTGCCTTGCTCGGCGTAAAGCTGTCCTAACTGATAGTAGGTCGGCACATATTGACCGTGATGTACGATCAATTGTTCGAAGAGTCGCTGCGCTATAGATGGATCTGTTTTCAAGTACTCCAAGGCCAAGGCATAATGATTAAAAGGATCGTCCGGATCCTCCCGTGCAAATTGTTCCAACTGCTCAAGTATGGTGCTCATAAAGATTTTCAGGACATGCCATGACACACGCCTCAGCGGCGTTAAATTTAGTGTTGTTTTGCAATTGGGAAGTGGTTTTTTGTATCTTGACCGCAGTTTTAAAAAGGGTATTTGAACGTACTGATATAGAGGAAGATGAAGATCTTGGTTTGCATTACACATGTTCCTGACACGACTTCCAAAATTAACTTTATCAATAACCAAACAAAGTTTGATACCACGGGTGTTCAATTCATTATCGGTCCTTACGATGATTATGCGTTGGCCCGCGCTGTCGAGCTAAAGGAGTCTTCCGGCGCTACGGTGACTGTGCTGAATGTAGGTCTTGCCGAAACAGAACCAACATTGAGAAAGGCTCTGGCCATTGGTGCCGATGATGCGATAAGGGTAAACGCAGATCCTTTGGATTCGTTTTTTGTTGCCAAGCAGATCGTTGAGCATGCGCGTCCTCTGAACTATGACTTGATTTTGATGGGCCGCGAGTCCATAGACTACAATAGCGGTGTTGTACACGCGCTGGTGGGAGAGTTGCTGGGAATTCCGTCTGTGTCTCCTGTGATGAAGCTCGAGATAACCGGCAATCAGGCAAAGCTTGCTCGGGAAATAGAAGGTGGTAAGGAGTTGGTTGAGGTGAACTTGCCGTTTGTGGCGGGTTGTCAGGAGCCGATTGCCGAATGGAAGATTCCCAACATGCGTGGAATTATGTCGGCACGGACCAAACCTTTGAAGGTAGTCGAGCCGGTGTCAATAGAGTCATTCACCAAACTAGAGAAGTACGAATTGCCTCCTCCTAAGGGTGCTGTTAAGCTGATCCCGGCGGATAAGGTATCTGAATTGGTGGATTTGTTGAAGAATGAAGCACGTATTTTATAGCTGATCGCCTATCATTGCGATCTTAATGAAGGATCATGAAAATACTTGTGTTTGTTGAAACTGCAGAAGGGAAGGTAAAGAAGACTTCCATGGAAGCGGTGACATACGCCAAGACCATGAGCAACGACGTGATTGCCATCGCGTTGGGCGAGGCCGACAAAGTTGAACTTGAGAATCTCGGTAAATATGGTGCAGTCAAAGTGCTGCAAGCCGCAGACCCCCGATTGAACGATGGCGTAATACAGGCTTATACATCGGTGTTGGCAAAGGCTATGCAAGACGAGGAGATCGACACTTTGGTGCTGGCCGGTTCTTCGTTGGGCACGCCGGTGGCGGCACGCGTTGCCGCGCGAACCGGGGCGGGCATTGTGACGAATGTGGTGAGCACACCCGAAACTGCAGACGGCATCGTGAAGCTGAAAAAGGGTATTTATACGGGTAAAGCATTTGCGTGGATCACCATTACCAGCGCGAAGAAGGTTATTGTAATCAGAAAGAATGCGGCAACGGCAAAAGAGGTAGGCGCACCTGTCTCTATTACGCCATATCAGGCCGACGTCAAGGACAGTGACTTTTCAACGCGCATTACAGCAACTGAAAAAGCAACCGGCGAGGTCTTGTTGCCGGAAGCCAACATTGTCGTTTCTGGCGGCCGCGGCATGAAGGGACCTGAAAATTGGGGAATGCTTGAAGAGTTAGCCAGGGCGTTACACGCGGCGACGGGTTGCAGTAAACCGGTATCAGATATGGGATGGCGTCCGCACCACGAACACGTAGGGCAGACCGGTGTAAAAGTGGCCCCACAACTTTATATAGCAGTGGGTATCTCGGGCGCTATTCAGCACCTGGCAGGCGTGAACGCATCTAAATATATTGTTGTCATCAACAAAGATCCCGAAGCTCCTTTCTTCAAAGCTGCCGATTACGGCATTGTGGGGGACGCATTTGAAATAATTCCTAAATTGACTGAAGCGATCAAAGCAGCGAAGTAGTGAAGAAGATCAAGCTCGAAATACTCGGACTTTCATCCAGTCAATCACAGGCTGGTTCATTTGCATTAGTACTGGGAGAGACGGAGGGAAACCGGCGACTGCCGATCATTATCGGCATGTTTGAGGCGCAAGCGATTGCCATTGAGATCGAAAAGATCATTCCCAATCGCCCGATGACGCATGACCTGTTCAAAGCATTCGCCAACAACTTTCATTTTACGGTCGAAGAGATCATCATCTCAGATCTCAAGGAGGGCGTGTTTTTTGCCAAGATTGTTTGTTCTGATGGATTGAAGAAAAGTGAGATCGACGCGCGACCTTCGGATGCCATCGCGATCGGACTTCGCTTTGATTCTCCCATTTTTACTTATGAGAGCATCCTGGCAGAAGCAGGCATTGTCTTGACCGATGAAGTGGAAGAAGACAAACCCGAGCCCAAGGCAGAAACGAAAGCCAAAGTGAAAAAGGAATCTTCCAAGAAAGATGATTTCAAAAATTATTCACTCGACAAACTCAACGAACTGCTGAAGGACGCCATCGACAAGGAGGATTACGAACGCGCGGCTAAGATTCGCGATGAACTCAGCAAACGCAACTGATCCCATCAGACGCAGCAACATCGTTCACCACAAGCCATGCTGACAACTTCTGAACGGCGGGTTTTTGATCACCTGGCACAATTCGTTACGGATCACAAGAAGCAAGTCATTCGGCGTGTGCTCGACCATCGTACGCGATACATAACGGTCGTGCTGGAAGACATTTTTCAGTCGCAAAATGCCAGTGCCGTTATTCGTACGTGCGAATGCATGGGGCTGCAGGAAGTTCATATTGTAGAGAACATCACCAAGTACAGTATCAATCCCCGTGTACTGAAGGGTGCTAATAAGTGGATGAGCATTCAGAAGCATGCATCACAAAAGGAGAATAATACCGTGACATGTGTCTCCGCGCTGAAAGAGTCAGGTTATTCCGTCCTGGCGCTGGATCCTGACGCGGATGGTCAATCTATCCTCGATTTCGATATTACTTCTTCCAAAGTGGCACTCATATTCGGCAACGAACTTCGCGGTCTTTCGCCCACGGCCCTGGAGCAGTGCGATGCCAAGGTGAGAATCCCCATGTACGGCTTTACAGAGAGCCTCAATATTTCAGTCAGCGTGGCGATTTGCCTGAGTACGCTGGTGAGTCGAATGCACGAGAGCGGCATTGACGCGGGCCTTTCAAATGATGAAAAGGACGTCATAAGGCTGGCATGGTACCGCAAAATTGTTCGGAACTCAGGTGTTATCGAGCGGGAGTTTCTGCGCGCAATTGAGTAGCTTTGTTGGAATAGCCTTGGCGATGTCTATAGTCATGCGGTGGTTGATCAGGACGGTTTCGGCAGCTTTGCTGGTATTTGCATTGCTTGTACTCTTGTCGAACGTATGGATCGTAAAAAGCACCATGAGCAGGGTCTTCGCAGACGCCGGTGCCTTGCCAAACCACCGTGTGGCATTGGTCCTGGGCACGAGTAACAAGACTGTTGGTGGCGGCGTTAATCCCTACTTTGCGCGCCGCATGGAGACCGCTGCTCAACTTTATCAGCAAGGAAAAATAGATCATCTTATTTTGAGCGGTGACAACCGCTCTTCGAAATATTATAACGAACCCCTGGAAATGCGGAAGGCCTTGATCAAGTTAGGAGTTCCCGCCACGGCCATTACTCTTGACCAGGCTGGTCTGCGCACGCTGGACTCAGTCGTCAGATGCAAGGAAGTATTCGGCCAGGACAAGATCACGATTATCACGCAGCCCTTTCATAGCTACAGGGCCATATTCATCAGTCGTTATTACGGAATTGATGCCGTAGCTATGGTCGCCAGTGAACCCAATGTCTCTTATTCGTTCAATGTTCGCTTGAGGGAATGTTTTGCGCGAACAAAAGCGGTCCTTGATTTGTACGTACTCAAGACCTCGCCCCGTTTTATGGGGGACAAAGAAGAGATAAAAGTTTCGGCCGTCCGGTGAGCACCTAAAGGAACTCCCGTCCGCCTTTCTAACTAACTACACGATCACAAGTGCAACGCAATCGCTTGAAGTCTTCCCTTTTGCATAGTTGGCCGCTAACCGTGTTGCTACTGGTACTTTTTCATTGGGCATCGGGACAAGAGACGGTGATATCGGGAAAAGTCACCGATGCGAACAGCGGCGATCCGATTCCATTTGTTAACGTGATCCTCATGGGCACTACGTGGGGATCGACGACGGATTTCGATGGTAACTACAAGATTCGCACTACCTCACCATCTGATACCATTGCCGTCTCGTACATCGGTTACAAAACGCGTAAGAAGCTCATCACCAAAGGCATCACGCAGGTCATCAATTTTCAGATTGAGGAAGAATCCACCAATCTTCAGGAAGTAGTAATCAATGCGGGCGAGAACCCGGCTTATGCCATTCTTCGAAAGGTTGTCCGTAACAAGAATAACAATGACAAGCGGAAGCTCACGGCGTATGAATATGATACGTACACGAAGATCGAAATCGACGTCGATCACATCACGGAGAAATTCCGGCAGCGCAAGCTCGTGCAGAAGATTACCCAGGTGCTCGACAGTATTGATGTGATCGCAGGCGAAGATGGAAAGCCGGTGCTTCCGATGCTGATCACAGAGAGTGTTTCCAAGATTTATTATCGTGACAATCCGAGCCTGCGCTATGAAAACATTCTGCGATCCAAGATCAATGGATTAGGGGTGACCGACGGCAACACCGTGACACAGTTCGTGGGAAGCTCGTTTCAGGAGTACAACTTTTATCAGAACTGGTTGAACATTGTAGGCAAGGAGTTCGTGTCTCCGATTGCTGATGGATGGCGGTTGTATTATGAGTATGACCTGGTGGATAGCCTGAACGTTGGCGACTTCTATTGCTACCGGTTGGATTTCTTTCCCAAGAGCCCGCAGGACCTGGCTTTCACAGGAAGTATGTGGATCACAAAGGATGGCTATGCGCTGAAGCAGATAGATGTGACCATGGGCAAAACAGCCAATATCAATTTCGTGGAGAAGATCAAGATTCAGCAGGAGCTTGAGCCGGCCGGCAAGGGTGAGCCGTGGCTGCCCGTCAAAAACCGCGTGCTCGTCGATGTTGGCGAACTCTCGAATACCAGTGCCGGAATGTTGGCAAAATTTTATACGTCCAACAAGAATTTCGTGATCAATAGGCCTTACGAACCGTCTTTCTATCATCAGCCGATCATTATGGCGGAAGATGCCCGGCAAAATGAGGAGGACAAGTTCTGGGACTCTCTTCGCCACGAGCCACTTACGAGCACTGAGAAGAACGTATACCGCATGATAGACACGTTGCAGTCGATCCCCGTGGTGCGCACCTATACCGACATCGTAAAGATCGCAGTCAGCGGCTACTATAAGGCAGGAAAGATCGACATAGGCCCTTATGTGTCTATGATTGCGGTCAATAACATTGAAGGCCTGCGCCTGCAGCCTGGATTCCGAACGAACATCAAGTTCAGCGACAAGTGGGTACTGGGCGGACAATTAGGCTATGGATTCAAGGACGAGCGAATCAAGTATACGGCTTATGTACAGCGCATATTGGCACGAGACCGGTGGACAACGGTAACGGTACGCGCCAGGAGCGACCTGGGCCGTGTGGGGGTCGACGAGGAGACAGCAGGAGATAACTTCCTGCTCCTGGCGTCACAACGTTTTGGCATCTTCCGGCGGGGGTATTATATGAATGAGGCCCGCGTAGACTTCAGGCGTGAGCTCTTCAAGGGTTTTACCCAGCGTGTAGGGTTCCGTTATTTTACTTTTGATCCAGCGTTTGCCTATGGCTATTATGAGGATCCGGCGAACATAGCCGAGTCAGAAATCCGACAAAGTTTTACCACATCGGAAGTCATACTCGAGTCGCGTTACGCCCGCGATGAAATGTTCATACAATCGGACAATGATCGCATCAGTCTGGGCGCTACACGCTGGCCGGTTATCACGGTGCGCTACACGCGCGGGTTCAAGGGCCTCATGGCGAGTGACTTTGACTATGAAAAACTGCGATTGAGTTTATATAAACGAATCAAGTTCGGCCCCCTGGGCCTGGGCTATCTTAACGTTGCCGGCGAAAAGGTGTTCGGCGCGCTTCCTTATCCGTTGCTTGGTCTGCACCTGGGAAATCAGTCCTTCCTTTATACGCCCGTTACCTATAACCTGATGAACTACGGAGAGTTCGTCAGCGACCAATTCGTTACCCTTCAATATCAGCATCATTTCGAAGGCTTGCTGTTGAATCGGATTCCGCTTATGCGGAAGCTTAAGTGGCGCCTTGTCGGGTCTGCCAACGTCATTTGGGGATCGCTAGCCCAAAGCAATATCGATCTCAATGCACCAGTCACACCCGATGGAGAGGAAACTTTGCCCCTGGGATACTTCGACAGCCGTCCCTACGTGGAGGTTGGCTATGGCGTTGAAAACATCTTCCGCTTTTTTCGTATAGATTTTGTTCACCGCCTGAGTTATCTCGAACGCCCGGACATTCGAAGCTTCGCCGTGATGGGCAGCTTTCAGTTCAGTCTTTAGCTATGAGCACGTGGTCCTGAGTTGTTCATAGTATTTTTCAGTATGAGCGTGCCCGATCAGCGTCACTTGTAAAACCATAATACTATAGACAACTCACGACTGAGGACTCAGGACTCAATACTATTTTTCGCATATTTGTGCCCTGATCAGAAAGGCTGGCAGGTTAGAATCATGAATGTAAATATTTCGTTACCCGACGGAAGCGTACGGGAGTATCCACAGGGAGTGAAAGGCGCTGAGATTGCCGCGAGCATCAGCGAGGGGCTGGCGCGTGTTGCGCTGGGCATAGAAGTGAATGGAGAAGTGTGGGACTTGTCGCGGCCCATTACGAACGATGCGTCTATCAAGATTCTGACGTGGAATGACAAAGGCGGAAAGTTTGCATTCTGGCACTCGTCGGCACACTTGCTGGCGGAAGCACTTGAGGCATTATACCCGGATGTGAAATTCGGCATTGGTCCGGCTATCGATAACGGCTTTTATTATGACGTCGACCTCGGCGGCAGAACTTTTGGCGAGCAGGATCTTGTGGTAATAGAGAACAAGATGAAAGAGCTCGCAAAAAACAACAGCGTCTACGAACGCCGTGATGTGAGCAAAGAGGAGGCGATCGCGTATTTTAAAAAGAAACAGGACCCCTATAAGCTCGAGTTGATTGAAGGTCTCGAAGACGGAAAAATCACGTTTTACCAGCAAGGCAATTTTGTCGATCTGTGCAAAGGGCCTCACTTACCAAACACCGGCTTCATTAAGGCGGTGAAGTTACTCAACGTAGCCGGGGCTTACTGGAGAGGTGACGAAAAGAACAAGATGCTAACACGCATCTATGGAATCACCTTCCCGAAGCAAAAGGAACTCGACGAATATCTGCATCTGCTGGAAGAAGCCAAGAAGCGAGATCACCGAAAGCTGGGCAAAGAGCTTGAGTTGTTTACCTTTTCAGAGCGCGTGGGTATGGGCCTTCCTCTTTGGCTACCCAAGGGTACTATCCTGCGCGAACGACTGGAACAATTTATGCGCAAGGCGCAGATCAAGGCAGGATACGATCCGGTTGTTACGCCGCATATCGGGGGCAAAGCGCTTTATGTTACTTCTGGCCACTTTGAAAAATATGGCAAGGATTCCTTCCAGCCGATTACCAGCCCGGATGGGGAGGAGATTTTCCTGCTGAAGCCAATGAACTGTCCGCATCATTGCGAAATATACAGGAGCAAGCCTCGCTCGTATCGGGACTTGCCGGTTAGGCTATGCGAGTTTGGCACCGTGTACCGCTATGAGCAAAGCGGCGAGCTCCACGGGCTGACGCGTGTTCGGGGATTTACCCAGGACGACGCGCACATCTTTTGTATGGAAGACCAGGTAAAAGGCGAGTTTATCAAGGTAATCGACCTTGTTCTTCATGTCTTTACTTCATTGGGTTTCAATGATTTCACTGCTCAGGTTTCATTAAGAGATCGAGATAACAAGGAAAAGTACATCGGCTCCGACGAACAGTGGGACAAAGCGGAGCGACAAATCCAGGAAGCGGCAGACGAGCGCGGTTTGAAGACCGTGGCGATTCAGGGAGAGGCGGCATTTTACGGACCCAAACTGGACTTCATGATCAAGGATGCGCTGGGCAGGAGCTGGCAGCTCGGCACCATTCAGGTAGATTATCAGTTGCCTCAGCGGTTCCAGCTGGAATATGTTGGCTCTGACAATCAAAAGCATACGCCCGTGATGATTCACCGCGCACCTTTTGGTTCGCTCGAACGTTTTATCGCCGTGCTGATAGAGCATTGCGCGGGAAATTTCCCGCTGTGGCTCGCGCCTGATCAGATCGCTGTATTGCCTATTTCGGAGCGGTTTAATGATTATGCAGAACTTGTGTTCAACAAACTTAAAGAACAGGATATCAGAGGATTATTGGATGACCGGGACGAAAAAATCGGGCGGAAGATCCGCGACGCGGAAACCCAGAAGATTCCTTATATGCTCATTGTGGGGGAGAAGGAGGTGGCTGACAACACGGTCTCTGTCCGGCGCCACGGAAAAGGCGATCAGGGCAGTGTGAAACTTGACGATTTCGTGGCAACATTCCGCAATGAGTGTGCAGCGCCTATTTGAAATTTTCAAAAATTAACGATATTTGCACGCTATTTTCAAACTTAAACATTAGACGTATCGCAATTTTCAACAACAGACCCAGTTTCAACAAGCCGATGAGGCGGGGCCCCCAGAGACCTGAGGAGCCGTACCGTGTCAACGAGCGTATTACAGCACCTAAAGTGAGGGTCGTAGGTGAGGACATCAAGGTGGATGTATATCCAATCCATTTGGCCATCAGGATGGCCCAGGATAAAGGTTTGGACCTGGTAGAGATCTCTCCGAATGCAGATCCGCCGGTTTGCAAGATTGTCGACTATTCGAAGTTTAAGTACGAGCAGAAAAAGAAGCAGAAGGAAATTAAGGCGAAGGCGCAGAAGGTTGTACTTAAGGAGATCAGGTTTGGACCGAATACCGACGAGCACGACTTTAATTTCAAGCTGAAACACGCGGAGAACTTCCTGAAGGAAGGAGCGAAAGTGAAAGCGACCGTGTTTTTTGCAGGACGTTCGATCGTTTACAAAGAGAGAGGTGAGATCCTCCTGCTGAAGTTTGCCCAAGGACTCGAGGAGTTTGGGAAAGTGGAGCAGATGCCCAAGTTGGAAGGTAAGCGCATGGGGATGATCCTTATGGCTAAAGCAGCGAAGAAGTAAGAATTTTTTTATAGTTAATACGATGCCTAAGTTAAAAACAAAGTCCGGCGCTAAGAAGCGTTTTAAAGTAACTGGTACCGGCAAAATTAAGCACAAGTCAGCTTACAAGAATCACATCCTGACCAAGAAGGAAACCAAGCAGAAACGCAGACTTGGACACAAGTCTCTGGTATCCAAGGCGGATATGAACAACGTGAAAGCCATGCTGGTGCTTTAATTTCGAATCAAATGTTTAACCGGATGCTGGCTTAAAGATTCTCAGTGGGTTACAGAGAACGCCATCAACCAAAAATGTAAGTAAAAATGCCAAGATCAGTCAACAATGTAGCTTCCAGGGCAAAAAGAAAGAGAATCCTGAAGCTGGCCAAAGGTTTCTTCGGCCGCAAAAAGAATGTTTGGACGGTGGCGAAAAACGCCATTGAAAAGGGTTTGGTTTACGCCTACCGCGACAGAAAGCAGAAAAAGAGAGAGTTTAGAGGTATCTGGATCGCCCGTATTAACGCCGGTGCGCGCGAACATGGACTTTCGTATTCAGAATTCATGGGCAAATTGCACAAAGCCAACATCGAGCTGAACCGCAAGGTCCTGGCGGATCTGGCGATGAATCATCCGGCAGCTTTTGAAAGTTTAGTGAAGAAAGTGAAGTAACATTACATCATCAATATTGCGATTGAGAAAGGGGCTTTTGGCCCCTTTTCTTTTGGTTGACTTTATTAACTTGGCCCACGATTCATTTTTTGAGCTTGAGACCCTACTATTTTTTGACTATCACCCAGGGTGTTCTATTTGGCTTTCATCTTGTGAATGTTCGAAATAATCTGATGTATTGAATGCTGAATAGGCCACTACATAACAGTGAACCAGTGAGTTATACTGCGCCGGCTAAAGAGTCCGTGGTGCAGGTGCAGAACCCATTTCCTGGCCTCAGATCATTTTCTACAGACGACAGCCACCTATTTTTTGGACGCGAAGGACAGGTCGACGAGATCCTGGACAAATTGGCCAGAAACCGTTTTGTCGCGGTCATGGGCTATTCGGGCAGCGGTAAGTCTTCCCTGATGTTCTGCGGTCTGGTTCCCGCGCTTTATGGCGGCTTCATCACCCATTCGGGAAGCAACTGGAATGTAATTACCACACGACCGGGAGTATCGCCCATCAAGAGCCTGATCAATTCTGTGATCGAATTCATGGTACAGACGGGCCGTATTGACGAAGCGGAAGTAGAAGTCTATAGGGCCATTATGAATGCCGTTTTACGCAGCAGTAACGAGGGCCTCGTGGAGGTCGCCAGATTCCTGCAGCGCAGCGCTAACGAGAACACTTTCTTCCTCATTGATCAGTTCGAGGAAGTATTCAGATATAGGGATCAGGAAGATCCGGACGCTCTCAACGATGCGCAGTTGTATGTCAACCTGGTGTTGACATCGATTGAACAGACGGCGGTCCCGACTTTCATTGCGCTCACGATGCGTTCCGATTTCATTGGCGAATGCTCCGTGTTTGCCGGACTAACACAACAGATCAACAGAAGCAATTACCTTATACCGCAGCTCTCACGCGAACAAAAGAAGGCGGTCATCGATGGTCCCATTACAGTAGCCGGTGGTCAGATCGCGCCGCGTCTCGTAAAGCGATTGCTGAACGAGATCGGAAATTCGCATGACCAGTTGCCAATCCTGCAACACGCCCTGATGCGTACGTGGGATTATTGGATTCACAACCACGAACCAGGCGAGCCCGTCGATGTCCGGCACTACAATGCTATTGGTCGCGTTAACACCGCTCTGGCACAGCACGCCAATGAAGCTTTCGATGAGTTATCGCTGCGCGATAAACAAATTGCCGAGATCCTTTTTAAGAACATAACCGAAAAGAACCAGAATAACCGTGGTATGCGTCGCCCTTGTCGACTTGGCCTGATAGCCGAGTTGGCGGAAGCGGGAGAGGCAGAAGTCATCTCCGTGGTAGAGCATTTCCGTCGTGCGGGACGTTCGTTCCTCATGCCGGCCGCGCACATTCCCCTGGACAGCGATTCCGCGATCGAGTTGTCGCACGAGAGTCTCATGCGCATATGGACACGATTGGAATCCTGGGTGGATGAAGAGTTTGAATCCGCGTCCATGTATAAGCGCCTTGCCGAGGCGGCGTCGATGTACCAGATTGGCAAGACAGGCCTTTGGCGCCCGCCCGATTTACAGTTGGCGCTGAATTGGTATAAGAAGCAGAACCCTACCCGTACGTGGGGCCAACGTTATGATGAGGCGTTTGAACGGACCATCGTGTTCCTTGAAACCAGCCGCATCACCTATGAGGCTGAACTCAAGAATCAGGAGATGCTGCAGCGACGCGTTTTGCAACGCACACGCGCTACGGCCGTGATCCTGGGTATTGCCTTCCTGGTGGCGATCATATTCTTTGTTTTTGCTTACCTGCAGAAGCTCCAGGCCGATGCGGATAGGCAACTGGCAGAAACGAATGCGAAAGAAGCGCGCGAGCAGCGGAAGAAAGCTGAGAATGCGCTCATCATAGTTGAAAAGCGTGAGAGCGAAATCAGG
Source organism: Chryseolinea sp. (assembly GCA_035489615.1). Lineage (GTDB taxonomy): Bacteria > Bacteroidota > Bacteroidia > Cytophagales > Cyclobacteriaceae > Chryseolinea. The sequence goes on along the minus strand of DATHKA010000292.1, from coordinate 1,078 downwards.
GAACGCAACGCTGAACTGGTGACGGCAAATCAGAAGATCGAAAATGCCCGCCTGGACCTCGAGAAGTCCCTGGCCGCGACGCTCATTGCACGAAACGACGCGCAGCGAAACCTCGTCGAAGCGAATATCCAGCGAGACTCCGCCCAAACGGCGCGTAATAAGGCACAATCTGAATACGCGCGCGCGGAAAAAAACTACAACGAAGCTACGGCCCTGTTCATGCTCACGAAGGCGCAGGAATTAGCCTCCAAGGCTGCGGCGGAAGAAGACGACAAGGACCTGGCTGGTTTAATGGCTATCCAGGGCTACACGTTCCACAGGCGATATAACGGTAAAAAGTATGATCCTTTCATCTATACAGGTTTGTACAATGCGCTGACGCAATTGAACGGCCTGGCGTATAACGCTATGAAGATCAAGGGGCCTCCGCGCGTGCATATGCGCTCACTCGTTGTGTCTGACAACAACGACGGATTCTATGTTGCCGGTGCCGACGGACGCATCTACAGCGGCCACTTCGGGGGACTTACCAACGAGGCAACCAACTTTACAAATCCTTACCCCACGAAGTCCATTGCTACCGACAAGTCCGAGCGCTACCTGGTAAATGGAACGGATTCAGCCTTTGTTCAGATTTACGACCTTTCATCGTCTGGTAGGAGTACCGTTGTAAAGGGATTGAACGGCGGCACGAACGACATTGCTTATTTACCCAATAGCAATTCGTTCATCGTATCAACCACGGGCAAATCTCTCTTCAGGATCGATGCAGCGGCAGGAACGGCACAACAACTCATGACGTTACCCTATGAACTAAAATCGATTTCCATTAGCCGCGATGGAAAACATCTGGTTGGAGGCGCCTGGTCCGGCGAAGTGGTAAGCATTGATCTCGTTTCACACAATATTTCCTTGATTATGACGGAGGCGCCTAACCGCGTGCTCTCCGTAGCGCTTAGCGCATCCGGTAAATATCTCGCGATGGGAGTTGATGATATTGCGAACAAACGGGGCATCGTGAAAATGTATGACTTCGCTACGCGCGAGACGCGTCAGTTCAGTGGCCATAAGGCGGGCG
>DATHKA010000291.1:0-5778 GCA_035489615.1 Chryseolinea sp. | reverse complement strand
TTCGAAGGGAGAGTTTCCGTGGTCAAAGCCCTCCACTTTCTTTCCATCACGTTCTCCGGCTGTTTCGTAGCCCTTCGCTTTCATCGCCAGGCAATCATCCAGACTCGCAAATGGTGTGATGCTAGCCACCCCGTTGGCCAGGGCGGTTACCATGCAGGAGGTTGCGCGGAAAATATCGACCACTACCACTGAACGGTCGGCGACCTGATACAGGTGCATGAGGTCGGGTGTCAGACAGACGTCAATGGTTTTCACGGCAGCCAATTTCATTAAATGAAAGGCAATTTGGCAATTTCCGCTTTGAGTGCCTTGCCGCGGACCTCGATGAAGATCGTCGATCCTGGCGAGGCATGCTCAAGCGCTACGTAGCCGAGGCCTACGCCAACGCCCAGCACAGGCGACATCGTTCCCGACGTGACGCGACCAATCACCTGACCGGCAGCGTCCTTTATCATATAGTCATGCCGTGGTATGCCTTTTTCCTGCATTTTGAATCCAACCAGCTTCCGTGCGACACCTGATTCTTTTTGCTTTTTTAAAGAAGGAGAGTTGGTAAAGTCCTTGGTGAACTTGGTAATCCATCCGAGTCCAGCTTCAAGCGGCGAAGTAGAATCGTCGATGTCATTACCATAGAGGCAATAGCCCATTTCCAGGCGGAGCGTGTCGCGCGCCCCCAGGCCTATGGGTTTTATCGCTACGTCCTTGCCTGCTTCAAAAAGTGCGCTCCAAACTTTTTCTGCACTGTTGTTCGGGACATAAAGCTCGAATCCTCCCGCGCCGGTGTATCCTGTATTGGAAATAATGACATTGGATACTCCGGCGAGGTCGCCGACGGCAAAGTGGTAATACTTTATCGTGGAAAGGTCGACGCGCGTCAATTGCTGAACGACACCGGTTGCTTTCGGCCCCTGCACGGCAAACAGAGAGATGTCGTCAGAAATGTTCTTCATGTCGACATTTTTTGTGTTGAATTTCGAGATCCAGTTCCAGTCCTTCTCGATGTTGCCGGCATTCACGACCAGCAGGTATTCTTCATCCCGAATCTTATATACGATCAGATCGTCGACCAGCCCGCCGGTTTCATTGGGAAGGCTTGAATATTGCGCCTGACCGTCGACGAGCTTTGAGGCATCGTTGGTCGTTACACGTTGAATGAGGTCCAGCGCATGGGGACCTTTGACGGTGAATTCTCCCATGTGCGACACATCGAACACGCCGACGCCATTGCGTACGGTCATGTGTTCTTCGATGTCTGAAGAGTAACGTACCGGCATGTTGAATCCGGCAAAGGGCACCATCTTGCCACCGAGCTTTTCGTGCACATCATTCAAAGGTATTTTCTTGGTTTCCATATCGATGATCAGGGGCGTAAAGATAAAATAACCAGCGCAATCGTAATGAACCGACTACTGCAAGGCATTTCCTTTTTCGATGGCGGAAAGTATTTCCGTTTTTACCCGCTCGACTTTTACCATTTCGGCATTCAGATAGTCCCGTGCGGCCTGGCGATCGGCCGTGTCGGCAACAGGATTGAACTGACGCATCCAGGCCATCATGCCTTCGTTGGCCTTGTCCAGGGAATCGATGGCGGCTTCAATCTCCTGCTTTTTGGTTGCCGGCATGCCGGGGCTTTTTGCGATCTTGTCCCGGAGCGACTCGCTCAGTTTAAACATTTCATCCAACCGGGGCATCGCCTGGTTATGGACGTCCATAACGCTATCATACAGCGCTTTGTTCGGATCAACTGACCCGGCCTCCGGCTGCTCGTGATGGTGTGAATGATCGTCTGTTTTCTTGCCACATCCGTATAGGGCAATGGCTATGGTAAAGAGGACAGGCAGGGTAGCATTTTTCATGGTCATCGATTTCCACCAAAGGTAATAGTAATGACCTTTACCCCTCGACGAATGCCTGGAAATACGACTAACAAGCATTAGTTTTTTGAGTTCGAGGAAAAAGATCGGGAAGCACGGGACGTTTTTTACGAAAAAGTTCTTCAAAGATCAAAGGCCATCTTGCAACTCACGCGGAAAACACCTTATCTTTGGGCACCTTCAAAAACAGATATGAAGATCAGCAACACATCTTTTTACTTTTACTATTTCTTTTTTAGGACCCGAACGGGACTTTAAGAGGAGTGTGTTGCAGACAAAACAATAACAAACTCAAAGTCCCGGAAACCCCGGGACTTTTTGTTTTTAAGGCATTCAGGTAATGGCAAAGAAGAAGAAACTAAGCGTAGCAATCCAGGGCATCGCCTCCAGCTTTCACGAAGTGGCGGCGCTTTCGTATTTCAATGAACCGATCAATACGCTCGAGTGCCTGTCTTTTCATGAATTGTGCGAACGCCTGAAAGTCGGCGAGGCCGACTACGCGGTCATGGCCATTGAGAACTCTATTGCGGGCAGTATTCTCCCGAACTACTTCCTGCTGCAGGAGTATCACTTCAGCATCGTGGGCGAGCTTTACTTACCCATTCATATGCACCTCCTGGCGCTGCCGGGTGTAAAGCTCTCTGACATTCGCTCTATCGAATCTCACCCCATGGCTATACGCCAGTGTGCTGAATTCTTGCATGGCCTGAACGGCGTCGAGATCCGCGAGAGCGACGACACGGCTCTTTCTGCCAAACGCGTGAAAGAATTGAAGTTGAAGAATACGGCGGCCATTGCCAACGAGTTCGCCGCAAAGCGATATGGCTTGGAAATTCTCGAAAAACGCATTGAAACCCACAAGAAGAATTTCACCCGTTTCCTGATTCTCACCAAGCGGAGCAACGGCAAGGGTGAGTCGAACAAGGCTTCGCTCTGCTTCGAGGTAGCCAATGAAGTAGGTAGCCTGGCCGATGCGTTAATGACCTTCAAGAACAACAGCATTAACCTGACCAAGATACAGTCCATTCCAATCATTGGCAGACCGAGTGAGTATTCGATCCATATCGATGTCGAATGGCGCAGGCGAAAGAATTATGAAGAGGCTATGCACCAGGTATTGCGCCAGGTGAAGAACCTCAACGTACTCGGGGAGTACAAGAAGGCAAAGATTGAATACAAGTAATCGGGGTGAACGGATTGTGGATTTAACATTAATGACAGGCTGAGTTATGATCAAGACAGCAAACAGGATTTCGAACGTGGAGGAATACTACTTTAGCCGGAAACTGGCGGAGGTACGTGGCCTTGACACACCCGACTTTCGGGTAATCAACCTGGGTATTGGCAGTCCGGACCAGGCGCCATCGCCCACTGCCATTGAAGCGCTGATCACCTCTGCCAGGAATCCGGCGAATCACGGATACCAGAATTACAAGGGCGTGCCTGCGCTGCGGCAAGGTATTGCCGGTTTCTATAAAAAGATTTATGGGGTCGCCGTCGATCCTGAATCGATGATCCTCCCTCTCATGGGTTCGAAAGAGGGCATCATGCACATCGCCATGGCGTTTGTTAACGAGGGTGACGAGGTGTTGATCCCTAACCCCGGCTATCCTACCTATTCGTCGGTGGCGTCGCTGGTAGGCGCCAGGTTGCGTCCATACACGTTGCGCGAGGACCTTGACTGGGGCATTGATATTGAAGAACTACGCAACAGTGACCTGTCGCGCGTGAAGTTGATGTGGGTGAACTTCCCGCATATGCCTACCGGCAGGACGGCCAGCCGCGAAGAGTTGAAGGCGTTGGTAGATCTCGCGCGCGAAAAACAGTTCCTCCTGGTGAATGACAATCCGTACAGCCTCATTCTCAACGACGATCCCATGAGCATTCTGTCGATTCCCGGTGCCGATGAAGTCGCGTTGGAGTTGAATTCTCTGAGCAAGTCACACAATATGGCCGGCTGGCGCATTGGCTGGGTGGCAGGGAACAAGACGTATATCGATGCCGTACTGAAAGTAAAGAGCAACATGGACTCGGGCATGTTCCTCGGGCTTCAACACGCGGCCGTAGAGGCTTTGAAGAACGGTGACGAATGGTTTCGTCAACTCAACGGTATGTATAGTGAACGAAAACAGGCCGCCCTGCGCATCCTGGATACACTCGCGTGTACCTATGCGAAACGGCAATCGGGTCTTTTCGTCTGGGCGAAGGCTCCCGACGGCATTGCTGATGTGGAGAAATGGATCGACGAGATTCTGTATGGCGCTAAGGTGTTCATTACTCCGGGATTCATTTTTGGCGATGCGGGGAAACGATACATCCGGATCTCCCTGTGCTGTACGGCTGCCATGCTGGATGAGGCCCATCTGCGCATCGGCAAATTTGTAAGTAACAGATCGACGAAACACGAATCAGTTCAGGCTTAAGACAATCATGAAGGCAACGGTAATCGGACTCGGACTCATTGGCGGATCAATCGCACTCGACTTGAAGAAGGCAGGCCTGGTTACGCATATGACCGGCGTAGACCTCAGCTCCCAGCACACCGAGGAAGCGCTTAAGCTCGGCCTCGTCGACGAGATTGTCCAACCGGATGCCGTGAAGGAAGTGGATCTGGTTATTATGGCCATCCCGGTGAGCGCACTGGTCAAAGTGTTACCCGGCATTCTGGATGTTGTGCCTAGCCATGCCGTTGTGATGGACACTGGCTCCACGAAGAGCCAGATTTGCAAGGCCGTGACAGGCCATCCGAAGCGTGCGCAATTCGTTGCCTCGCATCAGATCGCCGGTACGGAGAACTCGGGTCCTGCCGCCGCTTTTTCCGGGTTGTTTCGAAGCAAAACGAATATCATCTGCGAGCGCGAACGATCATCGACCGAAACGCTGGAACTGGCATTGAAAGTATTCGACGCCCTCGGAATGAACACCATATTCATGGAGCCGGAGGAGCATGACCGTCACGTGGCCTACGTTTCGCACCTGTCGCACGTCAGCTCCTTTCTTCTCGGACAGACCGTGCTGGACATTGAACGCGATGAGAAGAATATCTTTGATCTCGCGGGCAGCGGTTTCGCATCGACGGTGAGACTTGCGAAAAGCTCGCCCGATATGTGGGCGCCGATATTCGAACAAAATGCCGAGTACCTCAGCCAGGCACTTCTGGAATACATCATGCACTTGCAGCGGTTTCAATATTTTCTTATGAAAAGAGATGCCAAAGAGCTGCATAAGATCATGACCGAGGCCAACCATATTCGGGAGATTTTGAATGGCATCGAACTCAAGCAACCCAAATCAAATACCGTAAAATAAATAAGCAAACAGATATGAAGAAAGCATTGCAACTTGAATCCATCAGCAAATGGCTGCCGACAGCCAGCAAGCCGATTATCATCAGCGGCCCTTGCAGCGCTGAGACCGAAGATCAAACCATTGCCACGGCCAAGCAACTTGCTGCTACGGGACGGGTACACGCACTAAGGGCGGGTATCTGGAAACCACGCACACGGCCTGGCCAATACGAAGGCGCCGGCGAAGAAGGTTTGAAGTGGCTCGCCGCTGCCAAGAAGGAGACCGGATTGCCGATCACCACGGAAGTCGCGAACGCGGCGCACGTTGATGCTGCCCTGAAGGCCGGCGTGGATATCCTCTGGGTAGGTGCGCGCACCACCGTGAATCCATTTTCCGTTCAGGAAGTGGCCGATTCGCTCAAGGGAGTCGACATCCCCGTGATGGTGAAGAATCCCATCAACCCGGATTTGGAACTTTGGATTGGTGCCCTCGAGCGCCTCAATAAGGCCGGGATAACGAAGCTGGTAGCTATTCACCGCGGTTTCTCTTCTTTCGAAAAAGGTCCTTTCCGGAATGCGCCCATGTGGGATATGCCGATCGAACTGAAGACCCGCAT
>DATHKA010000290.1:0-3912 GCA_035489615.1 Chryseolinea sp. | reverse complement strand
CACGTGGAGGCTATCCCTGAGATAGGATACCGTAAATCTCCACAGCGCTGTGAACTCCTCGCGAGTGCAATGAGACTTTCCCCACCAGAACCAGTTCCCATCGAGTTCATGAAACGGCCGGAAGATGAGCGGAACGAGTTTACCGTTCTTTGCGCGAAGGTCATTGGCCCACTCCCCTACACCGCGTAAAATATCTTTGTATTGTTCGTGTGCCGGGCCGCCTGGAATGATGGCCGGCACCGCCGGCTTTGATAGGGAATCGACCCAGTAAAAAGCTCCTTTCGAGATCGGGTTAAAAAAATGCCAGGCCACCGTCGTAACGCCGCCGCGCTCGTAGGTCTCTATGACATTCTTCTTCAAATGTGCTTTCGCTTCAATAATTTCCTTCTCGGGCCTCCCGGAAAATCCCATGATATCAACACCGATTACAGCCGGATGTGAGCCTGTTACGGACTTTACATCCGAACGGTCTGCATCACCGCTCCAACCGTGGCCGTATTCCGTGGCGTGCTGGTGCCCGAACAGGGTGTGTTTGTCCGAAAGCTTCCACAGCGAACGATAGAGGTTCACGGTCTCTGCTGTCGCCTGTTTGTCGATAGGTCCGGTTTGCGCAAAGGTGATCCATGAATAAAACACTAGCCATACCGTTGTAGACAACAGTTTCAGGCTCCGCATAAAAGCGACAACTATTTTTAACTCAGTCATATCAGATCAATCGCTATTGCCAATTGAATTTGGCATCCTTCGTAACGCCTTCCCAGTTGTCGCTTCTGAACGGCACTGCCGGAAATCCATCCCGGTTGAAAAGATTGGCATCTTCAGGGTTGTCCGCCCACGCGAATCGGACGGCTACGGGCGCTTGCACCAGATCGCACATGACCACTACTTCATTGCCTTCGATACTGGCTTTTGCATAATGGAACTTCCGGTCACTCCCGGCAATTTCGAATCCTTTCAGGTATCCATATTTGTCCTTGACGGCCAGTGCGGACCCGGTGTCGTGAAAAGAAATTCTGACCTTGCTTCCCTCGACCTTTATTGATTTGAAGGAAGGACCAGCGCATACAACCTCTTTACCGTAGTCGTTCCTCAACGCCAATGCTGCGAGGCGCTTGCCCACATCCTGCTTGTTGCGCGGATGTATATCGTTTGCTTCGCCAATGTCGGTAGTGACGGCCATACCCGTATGTGGCAAGGCGAGCGTCATGGTTTGAGCTTCTCGTAGCTCGGCCCAGGTGCTTCCCTTCTCGCTCGTTCCATTGCTTGCATTAAAGCTCGCCAGCTGCACAAAATAAAATGGAAAATCGCCCTCATTCCAGTGCTTTCGCCAATCGTTGATCATCAACGGGAATGCCGTGCGATACTGATAGGCACGATCGGCGTTCGATTCACCTTGATACCAAAGCACGCCAGCGATGCGCGCCGGCAACAATGGATTGAGCATCGCATTGAACAGGAGCGTAGGGTAACTGTTCGGTCCAACAGCATCGCTAGTCGTTACTTGTTCAATCATGAATGTCCATTTGCCAGCGAGGTTGTGTTGCGCCCCGGCACTGGTTGTCAGTTTCATCTGCCCTGCCTTTCCGTAGAGCCCGCCGCCGCCACCTGTATCGACAACCCGCACCACGATGACATTGTCTCCCGCTTTCAGTACACCCGGAGAAAGCCGATACACACGATCTTCACTATATTTTCCCAACGTACTCCCTACCGGTACACCATTGACATACGTTTCATCCGAGTCGTCTATCGGTCCCAGTTCCAGTATCGCCGGCCCTGCAGCTTCACCTTCGGGAAGTGATAACGTTTTTCTGAACCAGATGACACCGTCGAAGTCAGCAAAGCCACGCTCCTCCCAAAGTGAAGGCAACTCCATTTCGTTCCAATGGCTGGCATCAAAAGTCGGTTCTTTCCAGCGATCGACTCCATTAGCCGGCAAGACAATGTTCATCGTCTTCAGCCGGGCCAGTTGCTCGTCCTGTTTTTGTTTCGCCATCTGATCGAGATCAAGGCTTGGCATTTGCCTGATCATTTCTTTGAACTCGGCACTGGAAGCGAATGCGTCCCGGCTCGTCCAGGTTTCGGAGTGTGTGCCACCCCACGACGTATTGATTAATCCAATTGGGACATTAATCTCTTCGTAAACAGCGCGCGCAAAGAAATAACCTACGGCGGTAAAGTCTCCCGCAGTTTCAGGGGAGCATGCCTTCCAGACACCCCCTTTTACATCTTCTTCCGGCATAGCAGATACCGCTTTTTCCACGAGGAATTGCCTGATCTGCGGATGCCGCGCCACTTTGATTTCTTCCTCGGCATTCCGTGCAGCACGCAGTGGCCATTCCATGTTCGATTGGCCGGAACACACCCACACTTCCCCCACGAGGATGTCGCTTAACGTAATGGTGTTCTTGCCTTTCACTACTAATTGATATGGACCTCCCGCTGCCTCGGGTGCAAACTCAACGCGCCAACGACCTGACTGATCAGTAGTGGTTTTTCTCTGTTGCCCATGAAATTGAACGGCAATTTTTTCGCGAGGGCTTGCCCATCCCCAAATCACCAGCGGTTTGTTGCGTTGCACGACCATTCCGTCGCTAATAAGCTTGGGAAGTCGCACTTGCGTGTACCCCGTCAGTGATAAGCTGATAGCCATCAGCAGAACAAAGAGTTTTTTCATGAATGGTTGATAAATTGCGTTTACAGGTACACCGCGATAGAAACGCGCGCCGCGATGCCGGAAATTAAAATAGAAATAAAAAAGGACTGCGAACAGCTGATTTACACGACGTTCAATGAATACCCGACAACCAGGCCTAGTACGTTTCAGGCGGCTCTCCAGGCACGACTTTTTCAACGCGAATACCAATAGCCACAATACCTGGAAGGGTATCCATCCTCATAAATTGCTCGAGAACAATCTTGTATTTTCCCTTTTGGGGGAACTGGTAGTTCTGCAACAACAGGAACCGATGATCGTACAAGTCGCCAATGCCGCTTTTGCCCGATGGCTTTCCGGTTTTGGCGTCGAAGAGATATTCACCCATCAACTTTTTCTGAATCTCCACGCCGGATGAATCGAGCAAATAGTAAGTGAAGTAAAACCGCGCGTATGGATAGGACACCGCGTTCCTGAGATCACTGAACACGTTGTATTTGCTGTTGCTGTCATCGATCTCGAATTCGAACGATGGCTTATCACTTATTATCCACTCCTGTTTGTCGAAGTCAATTACCTGCTCGTATACGCGGTTGTCGCCGCACGCCCATAACACTACACCTATGAGGCACAATGCAGAAGAGATTCTCATTGCTGATTTTCGGGGTTTGAATTGCGGTTTCCTTCTTTGTCGGAATTGCCGTCGTCGGAATTTCCTCGACGAGGCCCACCGCCTCTGTTCGGGTTGTTGCCCTTATTTCCCGGATTATTCCTACCCTGATTCCGTGGTTGATTGCCTTTGCCTTGATTGCCCTGGGGTTGACCACCTTGCGGTTGATCACTCGGTGGTTGATCACCCGGTGGCTGGTTACCTTCCGGTTGATTTCCCTGGGGGCGATTCCCCTGGGGGCGATTCCCTTGCGGACGATTTCCCTGGGGACGACTTCCCTGGGGACGATTTCCCTGACCTCCTCTCGGCTGACCAGTGCCCTGACTTCCCGATTCGCCTTTTTGTTCGCCTTTAGGCCCCCGTGGTTGGTTATCGCCACGGCCCCGCGAATGCCTTTGCTCGCCTCTGGGCTGATCCTGAGGTGCATCGCTGTTGGGCAGGTCGGGTGCTCCTGACTGACCGTCGCCCGGACCCTTCTTTTTCTTGCGCTTCTTCGCCTTTCCTTTGAACTTCTGATCCATCCGCGCCAAATCGCTGTTGAGCGTTTCGACGGGGATCTTTTCGGCTACGACGTCCAGGTCGAGAC
>DATHKA010000289.1:0-5050 GCA_035489615.1 Chryseolinea sp. | reverse complement strand
TTGTGGATCGCCACCAGCGCAGGTCTAGATCGCCTAGACAAGGGCTCGGACAAATTTGTTCACTATCGTTTCGATCCTTTAGACAGAACGTCTATCAGCTGCAGTAACGTGAGATCGTTGTACGAGGATAAGGACAGTATTCTGTGGGTCGGTACAGGATCCGTCTTTATGCAAGATCACCAGGTATTTAAAACCCTGGGCGGCCTGAACAAGTTCGACAGAAAGACCGGAAAGTTCAGTCGATATTTGCATGACCCGGGCAATGAGCATTCCCTTATCGATAATCGCGTGACGACGATGTTCGAAGATAGCCGTGGAACTTTCTGGGTCGGCACAGGAGGTGACGGGCTACACACGATGAATAGAATAACCGGATCCTTCACCAGGCATCGCTTCGATCCTCTGGAACCCGGAAAGCTCAGCCGCCCGGCGTTAAGGAAGTCAGCGTATTTCTGGGCGGAAGACTTTATCTCTCTGATTACCGAGAGCTTCGATGGCAAGATATTGATCGGCACTTTTTCTAATGGCATTCATGTTTACGATCGGCTAAGCAGGAAAATAAAGTGGTATGGTTCAGACGCAAATTCAACGGTGAGGCTACGCGACACTTTTTTCTGGAGAAGTTACACCACCCGAGATCAGACTGTTTGGCTTTGCGCCATGGAAGGCAATCTTTATAGGGTAGCTCGCCAGGGAAATCCGATAATAAACCACCAGAAAGACTCCGTCGTGGTAACGATCATGGAAGACAAGGATGAAACTTTGTGGATCGGCACGTTAAGCGGCCTGGTGAAACAAGATAAAGCGGGCCATAGAACTAAATACTTTGTCGATCCGGTTAACGAAGCGTCTCTCGCCAACCATGTGTTTCCTATGTATCGTGAGGGTTCGTTGCTCACCGTCGCGACAATTTATGGCTTGTATCAATTTGACACAAAGACAACGTTGTTCAGCCGTTACCTTCACTATGAGCCCGGAAGCCCAAACAGCATGTCTTCCGACACCATCCCAGCCATGGTGAAGACCAAAGAGGGTGATCTGTTCTTCTCGACTGCACGCGGTCTCAATATGCTGGAGCCCAGTAATAAGCGTGTTCTAGCCTTCCGACACGATCCCAATGACACGACCAGTATCAGCAGCGACCTCGTATTTTTTGTGGCACTTGACGGCGACGACAATGTATGGGGCGGTGGATTAGAAGGAGCCTTTCGCTTCGACAAGTCCCTCAAGACTTTCAAGAGGTATCGCATCGGCGAAGTGGTTTATGGCATGAAAGATAGCAAAGGCACGCTTTGGGTAGGTGGCAGAGGCGGGTTGTTCAGTTATGATCGTCGGTTGGATGAATTCATCAAATTTAAGGATCAATTTCAGCTGATCCCTCCATCTACTTTAGTGGGATTCATCGCAGAGGACCAGAAGAACAACCTTTGGATTGGCACGTCCCTCGGCGTCATTCAACTTTTGGCTGCGGAAAATATGCGGCCTATTGTGCTCACGCGGGAACGTGGCCTCGATCCCATGACGCTTAATACCGGCGTAGTGTTAAGCAACGGGAATCTGCTGCTGGGAAGTATGCACGGATACTACGAGATCTTGCCTTCACTGTTCAATAAAGTCAAGATGGCGCATTCGATCGTCATCGAAAGGTTTCTGCTCAACAACATTCCCCTGTTTCCATCGCCTGAAGGCATACTCAAGTACCCGCTTTCAAAAACGAAAGAGATTTTGCTATCGCATGACCAAAACACTTTTGCATTCGAATTTACCGATATCGACTTCAGCGACCTTAATGATGAACCGTCCATTATTTACAAACTGGAACAATACGATCGTGTCTGGCGCAACGTAACCGTTTCAAAGAGTGCTTCCTATTTCAATGTGACGCCCGGAACTTATCAATTCAGGGTTAAGTCCTTCGATGTCTTTGGAAATCAATCCGAATCGTCTTTGGTTGTCACGATTGCTCCACCCTGGTGGAAGACCTGGTGGGCATATGTGGGGTTTGGTCTGACCGCACTTGGAACAGCTGGCCTGGTGTATATATCCCGCATCTCGACACTGCGTAAACAACAGGCGGCACAGATCCGGGTAATGGTTGCTATACAGGAAGATGAACGCAAGCGCATATCAAGGGACCTGCACGACGACATCGGGACAAAATTGTCGGCACTGAAACTCTTCCTTACGTCACTTCGTGAAAAGGTATCGGTACATGGCGACGCCGAAGTCGAGGCATTGGCCAAGACCTCAGAACAATTCATTGGGGAGGCAATGGCTGATGTGAGAACTCTTCTGGCCAATCTGAGCCCCTCCGTACTTGAAGAATTCGGCTATACAGTTGCTGTAGAAGGGTTGATCAACAAGTTGAACGAAACCAGGCAGGCATCTTTTAAATTATCGGTCTTCGGAATGGAACGCAGGCTCAAGCCGGCCTATGAGCTTGCCCTCTACCGCATCACACAGGAGCTGATCAACAATGTCATGAAGCACGCCGCTGCGCACAGCGTTTCACTGCAGATCGGCCAGCGCGACGAAAGGATCGTACTGATGATAGAAGACGATGGCAAAGGGTTCGATACCGGTATTAATACCGGAGGATATGGACTTAAGAATCTGGCTGCGCGTTGTAAACTCATGCAGGGTTCTATGTCCATAGACTCCCGGCTGGGAATGGGAACCAGCGTAATGATTGAAATTCCCTACGACCACCAAAGTATATGATCAAGAAACTGTTGCCTGTAAACCTATTGATTGCAGACGATCATCAGATGATTACCGACGGCCTCGTGCAGATACTGAAAGAAGAAAAAGTTATCGGGCAAATTCATACGGCGAAGAACGGTAAAATGGCCGTGGACATTGCGTTGACAGAAGACATCGACGTGATCATTATGGACATCAATATGCCGGAGATGAGCGGCGCCGAAGCAACCCGCATTATCAAACAAGAAAAGCCAGGTATCAGGATCATTGTAGTAAGTATGTTAAGTGATCCGGCAGTCGTGAACCGGCTGTTAAAGCTTGGGGCGGATGCATTCATCAACAAGGACGCCGGAAAGGCGGAGCTCGTTAAGGCGATTGATAAGGTTACGCAGGGTGAAAAATACGTAAGTCCCGAAATATCGATGAGCCTCATCAAACACCTGAACGAATCCCGGGACACCGCCAGCGGTGATCGCCACCTTACTAAGCGCGAACTGGAGATCATCGGTTACATCGCCAACGGATTTACCAATGTTGAAATTGCCGCAAAGCTGTTCTTGAGCAGTGTCACGGTAGACACACACAGGAAAAACATCCTCGCCAAACTGGGATTGAAGAATACTGCTTCCCTCGTAAGATACGCGATGGAAAACAAGCTGGTCTAGACGGCACCCGCCGTTGTCTGTATTCATTCCCTCGTCGCACAACTCAATATAAACCGCCAGGGTCGATCATAAAAGGACAAGAGACCCGCATCCCATAAAACCGGAATCGATTATACACGTCTGTTCATGGCGAACCTCACTGCATTCCGGGCTATCCTACACCTTTTAGTGTAGTCACAAATTACACGGATTCGTGTATTGAATCCGCATGCTGTGTAGCGGATATTCGAAGTAAGAAAGCCGGTCAAAATCCATAAACCCTCTTGCATGAAATCAATCAATTTTACTTCCAACGGCTACGGCCCACGACCTGTGATCCAGATTGCGATCATCATTCTGATACTGATTATTGGAATAGTCTCCGCGTTGATGATTTGTGAATGGCTGATTACGCTCCTGCTCGCTGACCAAGAACTGAATGCCTTGCGGCAGAATTATGGATCTTCATTTGAGTAGTAATGGCGGCCAGCCAAAAAAAACAAGTGTTGAATCACAACCCAATTGTATGATTAACGAACTAACAACTCCTCCTGCTATCCATCCCTTGTCACAATCACAACGGTGGCCCTATTTCTTTGTGAGTATGGCGGTCGTTTTCCCCTTGCTCGTCGGTCTTGGATTCATTCCGGATTATATAGTCATCAGCTCCGGAGTCATTACGCCACACTGGTTCACGCACGTGCATGGTGCAATAATGACAAGCTGGTTGCTGATGTTCTTCACACAGTCCTTCCTCGCCGCGAGAGGGAACATCAAGTACCACAGGCAGCTCGGACAGTGGGGTGCAGCGCTTGGCGGATTAGTTATCGTGACCCTGATCGCCACCACGATCAGGAGGAGGTTCGGCATCTGGTACCCCGTCGAAGACTCTGTGTGGGACATTTTCGTGATCGAATTATACTTGACGACATTGTTTGCTGCTTTCTTCATCTGGGGTATCGCTGCAAGGAAAGATTCGAAAACGCACAAGAGACTCCTGCTCCTGGCAAGCCTTATTATCACGGCCGCGGCAACCGATCGCATCCGATTCCTTCCCGGGACTTCACCGATTACAAAATTTGGATACGTCGACATCCTCCTCGTGCCGTTGTTCATCTATGACTATTTGACTTTAAAGAAGATCCACCGCATCACCATTATCGGCACGCTTTCGATTGCCGTCCTCCAGGGTCTTGCCGCAATAGCATGGGGATCGCCTGCGTGGCACAACATCGGCTACAGTATTTTTGCACCTTTTTCTACAGCGCCGATAGAAACAAAATTAACAACAGCGCAAATCAATTCGATCCTGGGTGATTATGGCGACAAGAACTGGCACTTGTCAATTGAAGCCGATCAGGGTAAGCTTTACCTGATAATGCCCGGCGAACCGAACAAGGAGCTAGGCACGACATCAGCCGATGAATTGTTCGTGAGAACAGCGGCCTGGCGAATCAAATTTGAAAAAGGTCCGGATGGAAGGATGATTAAGATGAAGCATTTGCAGCCAGATAACCTAAGATGGGAAGTTGTGCGATATCGATGATGAAATAAATGCAGACTCAGGAGGGCACAGAGTTTTTTTTATGAAGCTTATCTTCGTGCATCTCTTCGATGGAAGGTTGTAGGTCCAGACAGATGCCGCATTTTAGTCGAACTTCAAGGCTTAATCCGGAGGCCTGGAGGAGGGCCGTGATATTTTT
>DATHKA010000288.1:0-16348 GCA_035489615.1 Chryseolinea sp. | reverse complement strand
AGATTAGCAATGCCGAAGCAAAAAACAGGGATACCCTGAACATCTTCATATAGTGAGAGGTCAATCGAATTACTAAGCTAAGCAAAAACGATCCTTTCACCGTTCCCGGTTTTCGGGTTAAGCGATAGCTGGTCGATAGTTACGGTTGAAGGAGTCGTAAGACGATGTCTTTCGCCGCCGCTGTTAGTACGGTACCCGGTCCGAATACAAATGCCGCCCCCGCCTGGTGCAGGAATGCGTGATCCTGTTCGGGAATGACTCCTCCGGCCACCACCAGGATATCGGATCGTCCGATCTTCTTCAAGGCGTGTACCAACTGAGGCAGCAAAGTCTTGTGACCGCCGGCCAGGCTGGAGATACCGACGACATGAACATCGTTCTCGGCAGCCTGCATCGCTACCTCCTCGGGAGTTTGAAAGAGCGGTCCGATATCGACATCGAAACCCATATCGGCGAAGCCCGTAGCAATTACCTTGGCACCGCGATCGTGCCCATCCTGACCCACCTTGGCGACGAGAATTCGCGGTCTTCGTCCTTCGATGCGCGCAAACTCTGCCGTGAGGCGTTGCATCTCTTCAAATGGTTGCTGTTGCTTCATCTCCGCCGAATATACGCCCGAAAGGGTTTTTGTTTGGGCCTGATAGCGACCAAAAACCTTCTCCAGGGCGAGTGAAATCTCACCTAGTGTGGCACGCGCGCGCGCTGCTTCAACCGCGCGTTCCAATAAATTGTCCTCGCCCTGTGCTGCGCGGCCGAGAGCATCAAGAGCGCTTTGTACTTTGGTTTCATCGCGTAAGGCCTTTGCTGCCTGAAGTTTCTCTACTTGTTCACGACGCACATGGTCATTGTCAATTTCCAGAATTTCGAACGATACCCGCTCGCCGGTCACGAATTTGTTTACGCCGATAATTACATCACGCCCAGATTCAATCCGCGCCTGCTTGGCGGCAGCAGCCCTCTCGATGTGCAATTTGGGAATTCCCGATTCGATGGCTTTTGTCATGCCTCCCTGGGCTTCAATCTCCTCAATGAGGGCCCACGCCTTCTCAACGAGCGAGGCAGTAAGGTGTTCCACATAAAAACTTCCACCCAATGGATCAATGAGTTGGGTAATGCCCGTCTCTTCCTCAAGAAAAAGCTGTGTGTTTCGGGCAATGCGTGCCGAGAAGTCGGTAGGAAGTGCGATGGCCTCATCGAGCGCATTAGTATGAAGGGACTGTGTACCACCCAGCACGGCGGCAAGTGCTTCTATGCAGGTCCGGGTAACGTTGTTGTATGGATCTTGCGCGGTGAGACTCCAGCCGGACGTCTGACAATGCGTGCGCAATGCCATCGACTTGGGGTTTTTCGGATGAAACGATTGAACCAGCTTCGACCAAAGCACCCGCGCAGCCCGCATCTTGGCAACTTCCATGAACAAATTCATCCCGATGCCCCAGAAAAACGACAACCGCGGTGCAAAGTCATCAACGGCAATACCGGATTCCACGCCGCGGCGCATGTATTCAATCCCATCGGAGAGGGTATACGCCAATTCAAGATGAGCCGGTGCACCTGCTTCATGCATGTGATAACCGCTGATGCTGATGGAGTTGAAGCGCGGCATGTTGGCGGCCGTATATTGGATGATATCCGTGACTATTCGCATCGATGGCGCCGGTGGATAGATGTACGTATTGCGAACCATGAATTCTTTCAGGATATCATTCTGAATGGTGCCACTTAACTGATTCACTTTTACGCCTTGTTCTTCGGCCGCAACAATAAAGAATGCCATTATGGGAATCACGGCCCCGTTCATCGTCATCGACACCGACATCTTCTCCAACGGGATCTGATCGAATAACACGCCCATATCGTCAACCGTGTCGATCGCCACACCGGCTTTGCCAACATCACCGGCTACACGAATGTGGTCTGAATCATATCCACGATGCGTGGGAAGATCGAACGCTACCGAGAGTCCCCGCTGGCCACTGGCAAGATTGCGTCGGTAAAAAGCGTTCGATTCTTTTGCTGTTGAGAAACCGGCGTATTGCCTGATCGTCCATGGTTTGGTCACATACATGGTTGCATAAGGTCCGCGAAGGAAGGGCGGTACACCGGCAACGAATCCTTCCAAGGGTGTGAACGATCCGGATGGTGAATAATGTGAGGGCACTGAAATTCCTTCTGCAGTTTCCCAAACGGCTGGTGCGACATCATGGATTGACGCGGTTACACGCGTTGAGGGTGTGTCATCCGCGGTGCGGAGATACGTATCAAATGCCTCCGCTGCGGGCAAACATTTCTTCCATGCTTCTTCGCAATAACGATGAATCATGGCCGTCAAAGCATAGGAGCCTGCTGTAGGATCGGACACTTTGCTGATATAAGCCTCTTCGCGAAGTATATTCCCCACGTTGCGCGCCGTGCGGTTCATGAGATCTGTGGCTTCGTCTTCAGGGCACACGGTGAACGCGTCGCATCCACCGAGTGTCGCACCGAGCGCGGCCACCGTGTTCGACAATAGATTGCGATGTGGCTGCAGATTACTCACCACCTCACGGGAGGTCATTGCATGCACATAGATCTCCGACGATGGGTACCCGCTGGCTGCTGTGTAAGCGGACCACAATACGCGAAACGCCTTCAAACTGGCAATGTCTTCGAATAGATGGGTTCCCAGTGTAAACGAGAAGGCGAGTTGTTGCACGTTGGCCTTCTTTCCTGACGACAGGTGATGCCACACGTCTATGATGGCAGTTAACGACGCGATCAGGCGCGAAACCGGTGTACGAGTGAGAACGCTTATTCCGAGGCATCGAAAAGCGGTAAGCGATTCAAATTGACGTGATACAGATTGCACATCAGCGGGAATATCATCCCAGAAAATTGCGCCGCGCAGGAGGGACGCATGATAGGATTGTCTTTTAACAAAGGCCGGCAATGACTCAATAACCCCTGCGGAGGACACAAAAAAAGTTACCGTGCAGATCGACCAGTCGATGCCTTGCAGCAAGCGATCAAAGTCGACGATGTTCTTTTTTCGAATATCAAAGGCAACTCCATCGGCACCCTGCTCAAGGTGATCGCGTGCAATCGTGCACGCATGGGATTCAACATCAACGGTTACGAGAGGAATGTTTAACCAATTGCGGTCATTATTTGCTTGGGTGTGGAGATAAGCAAATTTCTCCACATCCTCCTTGTCATAATACGAAAAAAAATTCTGATCGTCTGCATCGGCCCATCGCAAGTTCTCTTCGATATTTTTTTTTTGTGTTTCGACATCGACCATTTGCGCCCAGTCCTTGCGTGAAACGTTTGGAAACGAAGCTTTAATTAACTCGTAGATACTCTGTTGCGACATGCGAAAAAAATACAAGTCAATTTTAGGGAGATTTTCATAGTGTACTTGACTTTTATAGTTAAATTTTTGGGTAGCATTTTTTTTTCGAAAAAATCAATAAAATCCCTACTTGATTTCTTGAAGTCTTTTTTTACATCTTTGTCTCCCTTTCCCAAATGGAAGTTTTAAAAGCCCATACAATAGGACGAACAATGGAAAACAACTGCTCACCAGTGTGGAACGATTGCCTTGACGTCATTCGTGAGCATGTTGAGGAGGACAAGTTCAATACTTGGTTCCGTCCCATCAAACCGCTGCGCGTGGATGGTGATATTCTCACAATCCAGGTCCCTTCGCAGTTCTTTTATGAATGGCTTGAAGATAATTATGTACCTGTATTAAAGCGCGCTATTCACACGGTGCTTGGTCCTACGGGCCGGCTTGAGTATTCGGTTGTGGTCGATAGCGGCAATCAGCAAGCCCCGGCTGTTTCCGTCAATTACCCGGGGAACGGAAGCGGCACACGCAGAAGTGCGATGAATGGAACCATCCCACCGGATGATTATTCACCGTTTTCGTACAAGGCGCTGAATCCGCAAACGATCAATTCGCGATTGAATGCGGCTTATAGCTTTGATAATTTTGTTGAAGGTGATTGCAACCGGCTAGCCCGCTCGGCAGGTGTTGCTGTTGCGAAGAAGCCTGGTGTGACGTCTTTTAATCCGCTCATGCTGTACGGTGGTGTGGGTGTTGGAAAAACACACCTCGTACAAGCCATCGGCAACGAGATTAAGAACAACATGCCTAACAAAGTCGTGTTGTACGTCGATCAAAGCGACTTTACGAATCAGTTCCTCAACGCGCTGCAAAACCACAAGCTGCAGGAATTTCAAAATTTCTATCAGCAGGTCGACCTGCTTATTCTCGATGACGTTCAGTTTCTTGCCGGTCGTGAAAAGACGCAGGAAATGTTCTTCCACATATTTAATCAACTCCATCAGTCGGGCAAGCAGATCATCATGACGAGCGATTGCCCGCCGCGTGATATGAAGGGATTTCAGGAGCGCTTGTTGTCGCGGTTCAAATGGGGACTCACAGCGGATCTGCAGGAACCCGATTTTGAGACTAAACTGGCAATTATTAACCGCAAGATGCTGGCCGACGGCATCAAGATTCCTACAGAGGTTTCGGAATACCTGGCCTACAGCGTCGATACAAACCTGCGCGATATGGAGGGTGTGCTCAACTCCCTGATTTTTCATGCAACACTATTGAAGAAGGAGATTGACCTGGAGCTTGCGAAAGAAGTGCTGAAGAACATTATCAAGGAGATTCAATCCGACGTTAGCGTAGATTTTATACAGAAGACAGTTGCTGAATCATTCAAGATCGATCCCGAAGTGATGAAAGGGAAGGTTAAAAAACGCGAGATCGTAATCCCGCGTCAGGTGGCAATGTATTTCTGCAAGCGCTACACGCAACTTACGCTTGCGCTTATAGGCGAGAATTTTGGCGGACGTGATCACAGCACAGTTATTCACGCGCTGGAGTCCGTTGAAGACATGATGAAGACAGATCCCAACTTCAAGAATACAGTCGACGAACTTGGCAAGAAGCTGAAGCTGAGGGTGTCTTAGAAGATTGACAATTGCTAAAAAACGTCAATCGCGGAGAGGGCAAAGGAAGCAAAGTATTTTTACCGCAAAGGCGCAAGGACGCCAAGTACCGCTAAGATGCGCCGGTGGCGCATAAGATTTTTGCTACTGTTGCCAGACGATTTTATGACAGCAATCACTCCAGTGCTGTGCTCACAACCTCGCATAAAAAGATATTGATTTTAAGTGTGCCGCAGGCACAACCTTAGCGGCACTTGGCGTCCTTGCGCCTTTGCGGTAAAAATACTTTGCTTCCTTCCTTTTCTCTACTCTACCTCACGAAAGGAATTTCCACCTGCTGCCTCGAGCTGTTAAATCCATACAGCGCGCCACGACCCTTGAATTTGGCGAGAAACTCAACTACCTCTTCCGGCTCTTTTACTCGTACGCGATTAATCGCAATAATCGTAAAGTTTTCAGGTACGCCAATCTGTCTGAGAGGACTGCTATCCTTAATGCGAAAAACCTTCACACCATATTGTGTCGCTTCGAGTTGTGCGCCCAGCGCGTCGTTAGTATAGATATTTCGTTTGATCAACTCAGTCGAACCATTCACGTTTACAAGCGTAATGTTTGACGCGTAGGTTTTTCCATCGCGGATGTAGGAGAGGGATAGCTTATCTCCAGGATAATGATAGCTCATTTCCTCTTCGAACGCGCTTTGTGAATTGGTCTCTACGCTGTTCAATTTGACGATGATATCGCCCGGCTGCAGGCCGGCATTCATAGCAGGACCACCTTTCTCGACGCTTTCCAACAAAACGCCACTGTATAGCTTCACGTCCGTATTGAGATCGTACTTTTTGGCATTCTCGTAGTTGTATTCCACAATGCCCCCGCCTATGAAGCCCTGCTGCACAATGCCATATTTAACCAGATCATCGAACACCTTTCGCGCGATATCAACCGGGATGGCAAACGCGTAGCCGGTGTATGAGCCCGTGCGACTCAGAATTGCTGAGTTAATGCCGACCAGATCGCCGTTTTTGTCAACCAGCGCGCCACCCGAGTTACCCGGGTTGATTGCCGCATCGGTCTGGATAAATGATTCGATCGGAAACTTATCCTCCAATATTCCGATCCTTCGGCCTTTGGCACTCACGATTCCGGCCGTGACAGTCGACGCCAGCGAAAACGGATTTCCGACGGCCAGCACCCATTCTCCCACCTGTACTTTTTTGGAGCTGCCCAGGGAAGCGGCAGGGAGTCCGGTCTCGGAAATCTTAATCACCGCCAGATCGGTCGACGGGTTCGTGCCGATAAGCTCGGCAGGATATACGCGCTTGTTGTACAAAACTTCTATGCGTTCGGCAGATTCGATCACGTGATTATTCGTAATGATATAGCCATCGGTGGTAAAGATCACGCCTGAGCCGCTGCTTACCTGCGTGCGACCGGTCGCCGTACCCTGCCCAAAAAACCAATCCCAGGTTGAATAGGTTGCACCACGCGAGATGCTGTTGATGTAAACGACGCTTTGGGTGGCCTTGGCGGCCGCCTCACTGAAATCGACCGGCGCCGCGGCTACCGTCGATGTGCCTGCGGCGACAAGGGATCGCTGTGCCACCGGTTGATCGTAGTTAACTACGGAAAAGTCCGGAGATTCAGGTCCGCGCTCCAGCACCGGCCTGATCATGGCAATGTATACGAGGTAAGCCCCGGCAAATCCGGCGAGAAAGCCGACAAGAATAGTTCGAATCGTGGTTTTCATAAATAAATATTGCCCCTACAGCAACAACGCCCGTTGGAGCGCAAAGTTGGCAGGCGGCGACAAAAATACAACTGAAAATAAATCGGCCAGTCCGTTTTTGTCCGATACCGCCCCCCACATCAATACAGGTACAGCGATCAAATCAATTTATTAGTTTTGCAGGATATGGGATTGCGTTCTAGCCTTGCCAGGCCATTTGCTGCCTTTGTTGCCTCCAAAACAAAAAAATGGTCGCTGGACCCATTCCGATACCAGCAGAAGATCATGCAAGACATAGTCGGGGCAGCGTCTGCGACGGCTTTTGGAAAGGATCACAACTTTTCATCCATCAGGTCGTACGAAGACTTCAAGCGCAATATTCCTGTTCGCGATTATGAGGACCTGAAACCGTATTTCGACCGGATGGTAAAGGGAGAGCCCGACGTGTTGTGGCCGGGTAAACCGAAGTACCTTGCCAAAACTTCCGGTACAACATCGGGAACGAAATACATACCCATCACGCACGAGTCGGTGTCGAACCATTTCAACAGCGCGCGCGATGCTTCGATGAGCTATATCCACGAAACGGGTCGTTCTGCGTTTCTCGATGGAAACCTCATTTTTCTGTCGGGCAGCCCCGAACTCACCGTAAAAGCAGAGATCAAGACGGGGAGGTTGTCCGGTATTGTGAATCATGAAATTCCCGCCTTCATCCGCAGCAATCAAAGGCCCAGCTATGCGGTAAACTGCATTGAAGACTGGGAGGAAAAACTAGAGCGTATTGTTGACGAGACGCTCGCATCGGACATGCGGATGATCTCAGGCATTCCACCCTGGGCACAAATGTACTTCGATCGCATCCACGCGCGCACGGGCAAGAAAATAAAAGATGTATTTCCGAACTTCTCGCTATTCATTTATGGAGGCGTGAACTTCGAGCCTTATCGCGCCAAGCTGTTTGAGTCGATCGGGAAGCAACTTGATTCTATCGAAACGTATCCGGCATCGGAAGGATTTATCGCATATCAGGACTCGCAGCGCGAGCAGGGACTATTGTTGCTTGCAAACACGGGCATCTTCTTTGAATTTATTCCTACCGAAGAATATTTTCAGGATAACCCTCGCCGCCTTACCCTCGAAGAAATAGAGCTCGGTAAGAATTATGCCTTGATCATCAACAGCAACGCGGGGCTGTGGGGATATTCTATTGGCGACACCGTGAAATTTGTGTCGAAGCTTCCCTATCGCCTGGTGGTGACTGGTCGTATCAAACATTTTATTTCTGCATTCGGCGAGCACGTCATTGGCGAAGAGGTGGAAAAGGCGATGAAGTTCACCATGGATAAATATCGCGACGTGGAGTTAGTCGAATTTACAGTAGCCCCTCAAGTCACGCCCGTTGAGGGCCTTCCTCATCACACGTGGTTTATCGAATTTGCGAACGCTCCACATGATCTGGAGGCGTTTGCGTTGGAACTGGACAACCAGCTCCGTCAGCTTAATGTATATTACGACGATCTTATCCGCGGCAACATTTTGCGCACGTTGCGCATACAGAGCGTTAGACGGAATGGTTTTATTGACTACATGCGTTCACAGGGAAAACTCGGTGGACAAAACAAGGTGCCGCGCCTTTCGAACGACCGGAAGATTGTCGAACAGTTGGCGGCCATATGATCAGATTTGAAGCAGGTATGGCCGGGCTCTGCCTATGAAACGAATGAACACAACAACCTCCGATTGATGAGAACGGCGAAGAGAATAGCGATACTTGGATCAACCGGGTCCATTGGCACCCAGGCTTTAGAAGTGATAGCCGCGCACCCCGACGCCTTTGAAGTTGAGGTGCTGATTGCTCACAACAATGCCGAACTGCTCGTTGCCCAGGCAAGGAAATTCAAACCCAACGCCGTGGTCATCGGAAATGAGGCCCACTACCAAACAGTAGCCGAGGCGTTGCGCGGTGAGTTGATAAAGGTATATGCCGGCGAGAACGCTGTCTGCAGTGCTGTGTCGATGAGTACGGTCGACGTCGTGCTCACTGCCGCGGTCGGCTATTCGGGACTTAAACCCACCATCAAGGCCATCGAAGCGGGAAAATCCATTGCTTTGGCCAACAAGGAAACGCTCGTTGTAGCCGGTGAGATGATCACCAGTCTGGCCCGGGAACGCGGCGTTAATATTTACCCGGTCGATTCGGAACATTCCGCCATTTTTCAATGCCTTGCCGGAGAGTTTCACAACAAGATCGAGAAGGTTATCCTTACCGCGTCGGGAGGCCCGTTCAGAGGAAAGACCAGGTCGGACTTGAAATCGATTACCAGGGCGGAGGCACTGAAGCACCCGAACTGGAGTATGGGAGCCAAGATTACGATCGATTCGGCAACGCTGATGAATAAGGGGCTTGAGGTGATCGAAGCAAAATGGCTGTTCGGCCTGCGCGCCGATCAGATCGAAGTCGTAGTGCACCCGCAATCGATTATACATTCCATGGTTCAATTCGAGGATGGCTCGATCAAGGCGCAACTTGGCTTGCCCGATATGCGTTTACCCATACAATATGCATTGTCATATCCCGATAGGCTGAAGTCGGAATTTCCGCGATTTGATTTTCAAAATTACCCCGCCTTAACCTTTGAAAAGCCCGATACAGAAACTTTTCGTAATCTTGCACTGGCCTTCGAAGCGCTGGAGCGGGCTGGAAACATGCCTTGCGCGCTTAACGCCGCCAACGAAGTAGCGGTGGCCGAGTTTTTGAAGGATAGGATTGGGTTTTTGGACATGTCGGAAATCGTGGAAAAATGTCTGGAAAGAGTCTCTTTTGTCAGGACTCCGAGCTATGACGACTACGTAAACACTGACAAAGAGGCACGAATCAGGGCGAATGAACTTGTGATGAAGTTGCAGGTCTACTCCCGCTAAAAAAGACTGAAACAAGATGGATTGGATGATTATGTTGGCCCAACTGCTGTTGAGCCTGTCGTTTCTGGTAGCTGTTCATGAAATGGGTCACCTGCTGGCGGCGAAGTATTTTGGTATGCGCGTGGAGCAATTTTCCATTGGGTTTCCACCCAAGATCTGGTCATTCCGCAAAGGAGACACGGAGTATGCAATCAGCGCCATACCGCTTGGTGGTT
Organism: Chryseolinea sp.; assembly: GCA_035489615.1. Classification (GTDB taxonomy): domain Bacteria; phylum Bacteroidota; class Bacteroidia; order Cytophagales; family Cyclobacteriaceae; genus Chryseolinea. Next base: position 6,535 of record DATHKA010000288.1, on the reverse strand, counting down.
ATGTGAAGATTTCGGGAATGATCGACGAGTCCATGGACACGGAGGCCATGAAACTGCCTCCGCAGCCCTGGGAGTTTCGTTCCAAGCCCGCATGGCAACGCTTGATTGTCATGCTGGGAGGCATTGTTGTCAACGTCATCGTGGGTATCCTGATATTTATTGGTCTTACGTTTTTTCTCGGCGATACGTATATCCTGAAAGACGAAATCAATAAGTCAGGTGGATTTCTTGTTGGGCCAATCGGCGAGCAGATCGGATTGAAGACCGGAGATCAGATCGTAAAAATCAATGGAAAGGAATTCAAGTACCTGCAAGACATCTTCAACATGGAGACGTTGCTCAGTACCAACGGATCCTATACTGTCGAAAGGGATGGTAAAGAAATTGATATCGCGATTCCTGCCGATTTTATCGAGAACTTCAGCAGCAGCAAAAGCAATCCGGGCCAGTTCCTGAGTCTTCGGTTGTCGCCTGTGATCGCTGAGATTCAGAAGGGAACTGTTGCAGAAAAGTTGGGCCTTCAGGCGGGCGACCGGATCGTGACTGCGAACGGAGCACCGATACAATACAAGGACGAAGTAGATAAGCAGGTCCAGGCGATGATTCGCGACTCTGTTTCGGGCAATTCGGATACCCTCGTGCTGGCGGTTAAACGCGGTGCTGAAGTGCTCACCATGAAGGCAAACTTCAAAGGGCAGAAGATGATCGGCATTGCCGTGGAGGCTAGTCCGTCGGAGGGTTTTATGAAGCGAGCCGAAGAACGCGTCACCTATGGCTTGATTGAGTCGATTCCACTCGGCACTAAGCGTGCATTCTCCATGTTGTCGGCAAATGTGAAAGCATTTGGTCGCGTGATAACCGGTACACTTTCGGCGCAAAAATCAATATCCGGACCTTTGGGAATCATGAAAGCGTTCGGAAACCAATGGGACTGGGCACGCTTCTGGACGCTCACTGGTGTCTTGTCGCTCGTGCTGGCGTTTATGAACCTGTTGCCGATTCCTGCGCTCGATGGCGGCCACGTGATGTTCCTTAGTTACGAAATCATTTCACGTCGTAAGCCTTCAGACAAATTCCTGGAGACAGCGCAAAAGGTGGGGATGCTGTTTCTGTTGGCGTTGATGGTTTTCATTTTTGCGAATGACATCATTAAGATGGTGACACCGGATTAATCGACAATTAACAATTGTCAATTAACTCAGCGTTTCTGCAAGACATTTTGAGAACAACTTCATCTCCTCCATTGTCCCTATTGAAACGCGGCCAAACGGTTTGCCATTGATATCGAAGCCGCGCATGCCGACGCCCATTTTCATCATTGCATCCACGAGTACGCGCGTGGGCATCTCAATCGGGAAGAGTATAAAATTTGTAAATGACGGAATGGGTTGAAGATTTGCCTTCTTCAGTTCCTGCATCGTGTAATCGCGATTGATCTTGTTGTTGGTGCGCGAGTAGTTTTGGAAGTCAATATCGGCGAGACTTGCCATGGCGCCTTCCAGCGTTGTTATCGACAACCCCATGCCCGGACGCCCCGCCCCCTGCAAAGATTCAATGCGTTCTTTTTTTGCCACCGCGTAGCCCATGCGCAGACCCGCCATACCGTGAATTTTTGAGAACGTGCGACATACAATGATGTCATAACCTTGCTGAATGAGGCCGACGGTCGATTGTTTGTCGTGATCGTCGAGGAGTTCGAGGTAGGCCTCGTCAACAAACACCGGCACCGCGGGACTGACGCGTTTGCAAAACTCCCGGAGTCCTTCGATAGGTGTCAGCGTACCCGTAGGATTGTTCGGATTGCAGATATAGACGAGTTTGGTATCAACGTCGATGGCCTTTTCCATAGCCTCCAAATCGTGCGCATAGTCACTCCGTAGCGGTATGTTTTTCCAGGTAGCTCCCAGAGCAGTGGCAGACTTAACGAGTGACATATAGGAAGGGTCGGCCGATATCACATTGCCTCCCCTGGCACAAAGCATGAAGGCCGTCGTCTCGAGCAGGTCACTGGATCCAGGTGCGATCAGAATCTGTTCCGGCACAACGCCTTCTTTCGCTGCAAGCGTCTCAATCATTTTCTTGCTGGCGTCCATGGGGTAGCGATTTCCTTTGGCAGCCGCTTCTGCGATGGCCGCGATTGTGTTCTTCGACGGTCCAAACGGATTCTCATTCGAGGTTAACCGGGCTTTTAACAGTGAGCGGTCCTGCATGGGAATGTCTGTATGATCTGCGAGCGCGTGAGTATAGGCGGGTTTCATGCCGAAAGCTGTATAGCCGGCCCGTGACGCGGTGGAAATTCCCGTGACTAATCCGCCGGTTGTGATGAGACTTTTTTTCAGCCAGTTTCTTCTGCTAAGGTGATTGCTCATGATGGGTTAGAAGTTTAGGTTAAGCGGTTGCTCATGGAATTTTGCAAATAATATGAAGGATGTCAATGGTGTGGTGATAGCAGAGACGCCGGTACTTGAATAACTGATGCGTTTGGCGATCGGTCTATGTTAACCAAGCCGCGACTCAAACGTTTGTTCGGTACAAAGAACCGCAGTGGTTCCGGACATCAGCGGAAAGGCGCTGGTGGAAAAAAATGCGAAGAGTATCAGAAAAATATTCCGTGTTGGTACGCCTACTGCTAGAAAGGAGAACACCAGCAGGGTCAAGAGGCTCGTATTTCCCTTTCAGGCATCCTTGAGAATGCTTGTCACGGTTGCTGTAAGGATATCGTCAAGTCCTTTGATATAGGTGAGGTTAACTCCCCACAAGGCTTCGTTTGAAAGGAGAGATGTTAACTGCGGGCGGCCATTCGCATCCCAGCAAGCTTCCATGATTTTCAGGGCATCAGGATGGTCATTAACGGGAAGAGTTTCGCCCTTCCATTTTCCCTGGTAAAAGACAATCAGTGAAGCGAACGTGTAGAGCAGACGTGGCGGGATTTGGCCGGTGGCATCGTATCGATCCAGGAGCGTGGGAAGCAGGCGTGTGCGGAACTTTGACAGGGAGTTCAAGGCGATGCTCTTGAGTTCGTGTCTGATTTCAGGATTGTGAAACCGTTCGAATACCTGTTCTGCGTATAACTTCACTTCTTCAGCGGGTAGCGGTATCGTTGGAATCACCTCCTGGGAGACCATGGAATCGACAAAGTCTGCCATCCACCGATCTTCTATGGCTTCCCTGACGGTGCGAAGTCCTCGCAGGTAGCCAACCAACGTCATGGCTGTATGCGCGCCGTTTAAGATCCTGACCTTGCTGGTGCGGTAGGGGGTTAGGTCGCTGACAAACCTGACATTCAGGTTTGCCTCACGTACAGGAAAAACGTCGTTGAGCGAAGGATCAGCCTCGATTACCCATAAGTAAAAAGGTTCAGCGGCAACCAATCTTTCGTCGCGATACCCGATTCGTTCCATAATTTGCGGAGAACCGTCACCGGGATATCCCGTTACGATGCGGTCCACGAGCGTATTGCAGAATAGACAGGCATCACGCACCCAGGTGGAAAAGGCCTGGGGCAGATGCCAGTGTACAGCGTACTGTAGAACCACTTTTTGCAGCGTGGTGCCATTGGCTTCAATGAGTTCACAAGGCAGGAATATCAAACCTTTCGAGGGGTCACCATCGAACGTACGAAAACGGCGAAACAACAATTGCGCGACCTTGGCGGGAAACGAATCGACCGGAGCGCCGGTCTGGACATCAGTAGCCAAGAAAGCGATGCCTGCCTCTGTCGTATTTGAAATAACGAATTGCAGTGAAGGCAGGTCGGCGGTGGCCATGAAAGCATCATAGCCGTCGTAGGGGTCGACATATCCGTCCACGCAGGTAATCATCCGGATTTCATCAACGGGCTTGCCTTCACTTACACCCCGCAGCAACACATGATAAAGCCCTTCCTGTTCGTCCTTCACACCCTGTCGCCCTCTGCGCAACGGTGCGACTACCGCAACGCTTCCCTTGAACGAAGTTTGTTCATTTAAAACATCGATCATCCAATCTGCAAACGCCCTTAAAAAATTACCGTCACCAAATTGCAATACCTTCACGGGATATCGTTCGGGCTGCACTGACTCACGCGTAAGTTTTTTCACGATCATTGAATTATTTCAAGGCTAGATCCAACACGTAATGCGTAGGATTCTTCATCGGACTCAATCAACAGATCAACCAAACAACAAATAATCACAGCGAGACGCCACGCTTCCAGGGAATAAAATCATACTGTCCCAACTCGACGGCCTTTGCGTTGATTCTGCCGCTGGCCACTTCAATGATGAAGTCCAAGATCTCTTCGCCGACTTCTTCAATCGACTTTTCGCCCGAGATAATGGCGCCGGTGTTGAAATCAATGATGTCGGGCATGCGCTCGGCAAGGCGCGTATTGGTCGAAAGCTTAATCACCTGTGAAACAGGGTTGCCCGTTGGCGTTCCAAGTCCCGTGGTAAAGAGGATGATTTGCGCGCCTGATCCGGTGGTTCCCGTAGTGCTTTCCACGTCATTGCCGGGGGTACAAAGCAAGTTTAGCCCTGGCTTCCGGATATAGGTTGCATAAGGCAGTACATCTGCAACGGGTGCGGTACCGCCTTTTTTGGCGGCGCCGGCTGATTTAATCGCGTCAGTAATGAGTCCGTCTTTAATGTTACCGGGAGATGGATTCATGTCGAATCCGGATCCTACGGCAATGGCCGCGTCGCTATAGGCTCGCATCAGGGTAATGAAACGTTCGCCGGCTTCATCTTCGACGCATCGGTTAATCAGTTCCTGTTCGACGCCGCACAATTCTGGAAATTCGGAGAGAATCGTGCTTCCTCCGAGGGTCACCAACAGGTCCGACGTGTGTCCGATGGCTGGATTTGCAGAAATGCCTGAAAATCCATCAGAGCCGCCGCACTTGAGTCCAACGACGAGTTTGCTCAACGGTGCGGGACGGCGCTCTACTTTATTGGCTTCAATAAGGCCCAGGAAAGTTTGCCTGATTGCCTCTGACAGAAGTTGTTGTTCAGTTCCTGAGTTTTGCTGATCGAGTACCATCACCGGCTTCAATCCCTTTGGATCAAGCACCTTGAGTTTTTCCTGAAGTGTTTTGATTTCGGCGTTCTGGCATCCGAGGCTAAGCACCGTTGCACCTGCTACGTTGGGATTGTGTATGTATCCGGCGATCAATTCGCAAAGGGTCTGTGCGTCCTGACGTGTTCCGCCGCACCCACCCTGGTGAGTAAGGATACGTATGCCATCAACGTTCTTGAACAGTTGTGCCGCTTTGGAATCTGTTGCCGGATGCAAGGTCACGTCCGAGAACGCGTCCGACTTTCCCGAGCGATAATGCGCGACCAGGTCTTTCACAAAATTTTTATAGGGATCAGGCTTTGCATAGCCCAACTGATCCACCAACGCATCGCTGATTGCTTCGACGTTCCGGTTTTCACAGAATACGAGGGGAACAACCAGCCAATAGTTGGCTGTTCCTACCTGGCCATCGGTTCGATGGTAGCCGTCGAATGTTCGGTTCTTGAATTTTGTCACATCTGGCGGTGTCCAGCGATACTGTTTGGTACGCCCGCTGAAAGGTGCTGACTTGTGCTTCAGATTGTGTGTGGCAATTACACCGCCGCGGGGTATAGCGAGCAGGGCACGTCCTACCACCACGCCGTACATCACCACCTCGTCGTCAACTTCGAGGTCGCGGTCAGTGAATTTATGTTTCGCGGGAATGTCAACAACAAGTTGCAATGAACTCTTGTCGGGCAAGGTCAAGGTTTCTCCTTTGCGCAGGTCTGAAAGCGCAACATACACATTGTCATCCTGATGAATTTTGAGGTACCTGGTCGTCATGGGGTAAATATCAATAATATGAAAAATCGATTGCGCAGTTTGGTTCAATTTTTATACCTTAAAAAACATTTTGCCAAAAAGCCCATAAATATCCACGGAAGAATGTCATTAAACAAGAAGGATGTGCTCGTAAGGTTCAGGGATTCGGGCGTTATTCCGGTGTTTTATCATTCCGACATGGACGTGCTACTGCGGATAGTTTCTATTTGCTACGAAAGCGGCTTACGTGTATTTGAATTTATGCATCAGCGGGACAATCGGGGTTTGCGATTTTTTGCGCACCTGATTGACCAGATCGACCAGTATCCGGGCATCGCGTTAGGAGTGGGCACGGTGCTGGATGCGACGATGACTGAACGGTATATCAATGCTGGTGCGCAGTTTATTGCTTCACCCTTCCTTCGTCCCGATATGGGTCGCGTTTGCGATGAAAGGCACGTGCTATGGATGCCCGGTTGCGCCACGGTTGAAGAAGTGGATCGTGCGGTTGAAATGAACACGGCTGCCATTAGCGTCCTGCCTGGCAACATACTTGGCCATGAATTTATTGCGCCAATTTCCCGAAGGTATCCGGATCTGGCGCTGCTACCTTCGGGTATCAGTGATTTGCGAGAGAGCAGTCTGGCTAAATGGTTTGAGTCGGGCGCGCTGGCAATAAAGATAGGCAACCAGATCTTTACAAAAGAAAATCTTTCAGCGGGAGGCTGGACGAACA
>DATHKA010000287.1:0-2251 GCA_035489615.1 Chryseolinea sp. | reverse complement strand
AATTGTTTGAAAACCTTTCTTGCTCCTAAAATTCACTTTCAAGAATCTCCTCTTAAAAGAATCAATCGCAAGATCTCTTAACCTCTCAGCTTCGAAATCCTGCAGGTCCGCTATCAATTAACATCTATTCAAAGAACGTTTATTCTGAAGACTTACTACCCTCACGGGCTGCTCTCGAATATTGTAGTCTTTCAACTAATCACCGAAATCCTTCCGATTTCAGCGCCACAATTCAATTTGGGAGTGCAAAGGTAACGTATTTGCTGCCCGAACCAAATTCTTTCAATCTTTTTTAATTCCCTGGCCCAGCTGGCAAAAGGGTTTCAAAGGTAGCAATGGAAAGGAGAAATGGGAAAGTTTTCGGCAAAGAAGTTATCCACATTCCGCCCACTCCGCGACAAGCCCTCAAAGGTGGCCATGGCCCTATTTAGGCCCTCAAATCAAGAAAAACTGGGTTTTTCAACAGGTTCGCTGGAGCCTACTTCAAAGACTTCTTAAAGAGGGGGACTGTGCTGCATGGCTCACCATACATGATACTTGTCGCATATCGCCGAATCTGAGCTGTAGCCTCCACATACACCGCCACCGGGACAGCGACTTTACTACACCCCTTTATTACCACTTTCGCGCCCTCATAGGCGCGCCAATCAACGGCAGCCAATCGTTTTCTGAAGATTTGTTCATCCAATGCTGCCACCGAACCAAAAATTGCCTGTTTAGCGTAAGGTTCCAGGGCGATCATCACCAACATAAAAGCCCACGTAGGCACAATGGCATCGGCCGAACAAGTTATTGCCACGAATTTTCCTTCGTATTGCCGCCAGTCATGATTCTTAATGAAATCCCTGAAATCCTTCTCCCGTAGAATCAGCCCCTCGTAAAGTTGGTCAGCAATATCCAACACAACCCGATCGCCAGGCTCGTAGTACTCTTCTAAGTCAAACGTGACCAGGGCACTGCTGGCCACCCGGTTAATGATGCCATCACCTGCCTGGATTCCCGCCTCTGCGCGCGGTCTTTCAACACTACCGGGGCTACTTGATTGTTCCATAATGTGTTAACAACAACTTCAGACAGGTTTGTTCACTGCCGGAGCAATTATGTTTGAGGGCAATTTTGCCTTGAAATCCTTCAAATAAAACGGCTCAAATCGCATCAGGTCTTCTGACTCACCCAGTGCGAGCTTTTGCGAGGCCAATGCGCCCAAATGTCTGGCTGAAGGAAAAACACCCGGCTGGAAAACGGCCATGGAATGCGTAATCACCTGAGGGCACTTGTCCGATCCGTTTCCCCCAAAGACCACGCGAGCAACCTTTAGCTGATCGAGAAAACTGTACTCGTCAATAACCTTTGCTTCCACGGCGGTGAGTCGCCTCCCTTGTCGGTCGTATAAAGCGCAGTACACCTCCATTCGGCGCGCGTCGATCATGGGGCACAACACGGCCTCTTCCAGCACAACACTGCTCATGTGGCCAGCCATAATATCGAGCGTGCCGATTGAATACAACGGTATGCCTAGTGCATAGCACAGACCCTTCGCCGTCGATGTACCAATACGAAGTCCGGTATAGGACCCCGGACCCGCGGAAACCGCAACGCCATTCAGATCCTTCATGGAAGCGTTGGCCATGGCCATCACTTCCTTTACCAACGGCGCCAACTTCGACGCGTGTGCCTGGCCCATGTGGACCTCGGCTATCGCCAATAGCCTGCTGCCATCATGAACGGCGACCGAGCACACATCCGTAGAGGTCTCAAGGCTTAACAGCACCGGCATCAGGTGTAGTGAGTATTTTGTTGTAGGTGGCCGGGTCACGAAAGAGTTTTCGCGCCCGTTCAACGGTGACGTCGCGGCCCATGGAGTTCAAGGCATGGCCTTCGTTCAGGCCATAGTGAAAGGCAATCTGTGACTCCACCGCCGACCTTATCTCATCCTTTAACCGCACGAGATCGTTGGCCTTGGTCTGTTCAATTTTATCCGTCAAGTCATTCAACACAGGCATCAGATCCTGATACTTCTCGCGTGTGGCTATCGCCTTCATTTCCTTCACCTCATGTTCAATACTGGTGGAATAGGAGAACTTCTGTTCCTTGATAAAGGACATAAACTTATCATAATCCGCTGCCGGAAGGCGCCAATTGGTCAAGTCAACGGGTGGCGTATGCTCCGCACAATATCGCGAAGCATAATCGAAAATCATTCCGTGCGTAATGAGCGCGGTGGTCACGGCCGCCGGCTCCTCGTCTTTTA
>DATHKA010000286.1:0-28528 GCA_035489615.1 Chryseolinea sp. | reverse complement strand
TCCATCCGGGCTGATGCTCAGGTAAACACCGCTGCCCATTCCTTTGTCGGGCGACGCAGGGAGCCTCTTAAGGGACCTGCCAGAAATATCGAACACCACAACAGAGTCGCTATTGCCACCAGCCACGAAGAACCGCGAGAGGGGATCGACGGTCACGGAAGTGACGAGGTCGGGCATACTGATCTGTAAGCGGATCGATCCGTCGGCAATATTCCAGAGGCGAATGGTTTTGTCGTTTGATCCCGTCACCACGAATTTTCCGTCTGGTGTGAACGCGACGCTCCGCACAGTTGCTTCATGGCCGAGAAAGCTCCTTACTTCTCTGCCCGTACCATACTCCCATAGTTTCGCTGACTTGTCGCGGCTCCCGGTAACCACATAGTTGCTGTCGGGACTGACCGCAACGCATACCACGGCCAGTTCGTGACCTTGTTGTATAATGGTCTCAAGCGATTGGCCAGCGGCCGAAGTTAGCTGAAGTACGAGCACCGCGCACCAGAGGCACGATGCGCACAAAATCTGTCGTTGCCGACTCATGCCATAAAAAATAAGACCTAGTTCTTTGCCGGTTCCGTCGCCTCAGCCTCTTCCTCCTTCAATTCTTCCCAACGGGGAGGCTCGTTGTCATGCAAATATTCGAGGATTTTCTGTTCTACCTGCTTAAGTTTCAGCGAACGGAGGTATTTGCCGTTGCGTGCCAACAGCAGTCGCCCTGTTTCTTCAGATACGGCCATGATCAGCGTATCCGTATTTTCCGACATACCGATTGCCGCGCGGTGCCGCAATCCATAGTTTGGCGGAATGTGATCATTTTCACTGACCGGTAAAACGCAACGCGCCGCCTTGACCCGACCTTTATAGATGATGGCGGCTCCGTCGTGCAGGGGACTGTTTTTGTTAAAAATTGACAGTAAGAGACGCTTGCTTACTTCTGCATCGAGCGTATCGCCGGTTTGCGCATAAAACTTCAATTCAGTGTCACGCGAGAATACGATTAACGCACCGGTTTTGGTTGCTTTCAATGTTTTGGCGGCTTCCATGACTTGTGCGATGTCGAAGTCATCGTGGTATTGATGGCGCCAGTTGGCAATCGTCTTGAAAATGTTCTCTCTGAATTCCGTGCTCCGTCCGATCACCAGGAGGAATTTTCGAATCTCTGGTTGAAATAGAATGATCATCGCCAACACACCCACGTTCATGAACGTTCCGAGTATGGTGGTGAGGAGCTCCATTTGCGCGGCACGCACGATCAGGTACACGAGGTAAAGTGCAAGGATGCCGAGGAAGATGTTCACAGCGATACTGCCGCGTATCAGTTTATATACCTGATAGAGCAATATGCTCACCAACGCGACATCGATGAAATCGACCGATCCTACTTCGAGAAATCCGATTCTGAACAGCAACACCATCCATACAAAGTTAGAACATCCCTGCAATGTTTATGACGCGTCAACGATTATTAATCCGCTCGATCGCCAGCCGAAGCGTTGCGCATCGCCATGAACAACTTAATGGCTTCATCGGCCTTGGCCACATCGTGTACGCGAAGAATCGAAGCACCTTTTGTCAGCGCTATGCTGTTTAATACCGTGGTTCCATTGAGCGCATCTGCGGCCGTTTGTCCCAGCGTCCGCCAGATCATAGACTTCCGCGAAAGTCCTGCCAAAATGGGACGACCGGCCACACGCAAGTAGTCCAGTTGGTTGAGCAGTTGAAAATTCTGCTCGATGGTCTTGGCGAATCCAAATCCCGGATCCAGAACGATGTCCTTGATGCCCTTCGCGGTAAAGTGTGCAATCTTAGTGTGGAAGTAGTCCACGATTTCTTTTACCAGATCGTCATATTGTGTGAGTGATTTCATCGTCTGCGGTGTGCCGCGCATGTGCATGGCGATATAGGGTACACCCAGGGCGGCTACCACATCAGGCATGAGGGGGTCCAGTTCTCCCGCTGAAATATCATTAACCAGGTGTGCACCCGCTTCGACGCAAGCCCGGGCTACTTCACTTCTAAACGTATCGATGGAAATGACGGCTTCAGGGAACATGGCAGCCAGACGGCTCACGGCAAATACGGCGCGTTCACGCTCTTGTTCCAACGGCACGTCTGCAGCGCCTGGGCGCGACGAGTACGCGCCCACATCGATGAAACTTGCTCCTTCCCGTAACATCAATTCACAGTGCGTCAGCATGGCGGATTCGTTTTCGTACCGCCCGCCGTCAAAGAAGCTGTCGGGTGTTACATTCAGGATACCCATAATCTTCGGTGTCTGAAGATCTATCAGGCGGCCATTGACGTTGATCGTCGAATAGGTCTTAAAAAATCGGTTTTCTGGTTCAGAATTCATCGGAACGGCGATGGGAATAGAGCCCAAATTAACGATGTTTGCCTCCTAAAAGCATATTGTCTTGGTTGAAAAAACTGCACAAGAGTACAACGATGTCATGACGCACTGCAGGGCATTATTTCTGAAGAAGACGGCCGACTATGGTACCGCCTGGCGCATCTTGCGTCTGCCCTCCATAACCGACCAGATATACATCAAGGCGCAGCGAATCCGAAGCATTCAGGAAAAAGGCATCCAAAAAGTGGATGACCCAATCCGGGACGAATTTATCGGAATAATCAACTACTGCATCATGGCATTGATCCAGATCAAACTGGAAGGTTCAACCAGTATTGACATGAAAGTGGATCAGGTAGAAGCGTTATATGATGAGGCGGTGCGCGAGACGTCCGTACTCCTGCGAAACAAGAACCACGACTATGGCGAGGCCTGGCGCGACATGCGCGTCACGTCCATAACTGATATCATCCTGATGAAGTTGCTGCGGGTAAAGCAGATTGAAGACAATCAGGGGAAAACTTTGGTGAGTGAAGGAGTGAAGGCAAATTATCAGGATATGATTAACTATGCCGTGTTCGCCATGATCTTATCTAACAGCCTGACTGTATGATGCAGCGTTTCTTTGACCAGTTCTCTCGCTATTTTGTAGGGTGTCTCTTCATTTTTTCGGGCCTGATAAAGCTTAACGATCCCCTTGGTACACAGATAAAAATGGAGGAGTATTTCGAAGTCTTCGCAGAGGACTTTGGAGAATTTTTTCTGTTTTTTAAATCCGTTGCCCTCGAGACCGGAATGATCATGATCATTCTGGAAGTCGTTATCGGTTTCGCAGTACTGTTAAACTACCGCATGCGGATCACGACTGTAGTGATGCTCTTGCTGATGATCTTCTTTACGTTCCTCACATTCTACTCAGCGTACTTTAATAAGGTAACAGATTGCGGATGCTTTGGAGACGCCATCAAGCTCACGCCTTGGCAGTCTTTTATTAAGGATGTCATCCTCATGTTTTTTGTGGTGCATTTATTTTGGTACCGACGAACCTATAAATCCTTGCTGCCAGAGCGGATGGGTGATATAGTGATCGGCGCAGTGGCTGCCGTAAGCCTGTTTTTGGGGATCTACGCCATCCGGCATCTACCGTTTATCGACTTCCGTGCCTATCGCATCGGCAACAACATTCCTCAACAGATGATCCCCGCAGAGCAGCCCATATTCGAATACACTTTCCGAAAGAAGGATGGCACGTTAGTTGAGTCGGAAAAATATCTGGGAGATACCGTAATGTATAAGTACGTCGGTGTGCGGCAAACCAACGAGGACCGTACGAAGGCGAAAATTACAGACTATGCGGTCTCAAGCCCGGACGGTGAGGATGTGACCCAGCAAACATTCACGGGTCCTAAGTTACTCTTTATCATGTATGACGTTACGCGGGCATCGACGGTGCATATGGACAATATCAGGAACCTGGTCCGCGATTTAGATGGAAAGGTTGAGATGATGGTGCTCACAGCCTCATTGTCCGCACAGTTCGAACCCTTCCGGCATGAATATCAACTTGCCGTTCCTTACTACTTCGCTGATGCCACTGTGCTAAAAACTATTGTGCGGTCTAACCCGGGCATCACGTTGTGGGTAGACGGAACGGTGAAAGGAATGTGGCATCATAACGACACACCCGAAGCCTCGGAAGTTCTGGAACTCATCGCGCAGCCATGAAACTTTTTTTGATTGGACTGCCAGGTTCAGGGAAGTCAACCATCGGGAAGGCACTGGCCAACCATCTTACTATGGATTTTGTAGATCTCGACCATGAGATCGAATCGCGGGAGGGAATGATCGTTCCGGAAATCTTTGCCGCACAGGGAGAAGATTATTTCCGTCGCGTTGAGGCCGGGTTGCTGCGGGAGTGGGCGGCCGCGGAACGGAGCTTTGTGATGTCGACGGGAGGGGGCACGCCCTGTTACTTTGATGGAATCAACTTGATCAATCAACACGGCATTAGTATTTTCCTCGACGAACAGATTGAGGTCATTGTTGCGCGGCTGGAGAACAATCAGCACCGGCCGCTGCTGCGATCAGATAACGTGGAGGATATGCGCACGAAGCTCGAACGCCTGAGAGAATCACGAATTTCGATTTATCGGCAAGCTTCCATCACGGTGTCGTCGCCGACCGTCAGCAAGGTCTTAGGTAGTCTTGCGCTCAACTGACAGCCAAATGGTTGTTAGAAGTTAAAGCCGAATGTGATCATTCCGGTATTCGTCGACCGATCGAGGTCCGCGATGGGGCCAGGTCCGTCAAAGAATCCGTAAGGCTGGTAGCTGGTCGTGCCGCTGCTGTGTACAAAAGCGAAATCAGTGTAAAACTTCTGAATGCGAATACCCACGCCACCGCTGATGGTTTTGATGCTGTTGTCAAGATCCAGGCTGCTGTTGTAGGTATTGCCTTGCACGCCATAACCTGCGCGCACCCGGAAGATCTCGTAACGGAATTCGCCGCCTATACGATAATTTATAGCTGAGGCGAATGTGGCGCGGATGTCATTGTTCTCGCCATCAAAGGTCACCCCGGATATGTTCGAAGAGTACCTTGCCTTTGCCGGATTGACAAAATCCACATCGGCCGTTAGCAGGCCGTATTTCGAAATGTAGGCAACACCTGTGCTGAACTTTAACGGTGTAGTCAGGGAATAGTCGGAAAGTACGGGAGGATCCGTTTCAGCTTCCTTCATATTGAGAATCTCCGAGCCATCACCATAGTAGTCAAAATTATTCCATGACGTTCCCATGTGTGCATAGTAGGTTTCCGTGATTTCATAATAGGTCGGCGTTGAGAATGACACACCGATCTGCAGAAAGTCGATCGGCCTGGCGATCACACCCAGTGTTGCATTTATCCCGTTGCCTCTTATGTCAAGGGTTTCATTAAGCTGCAAATTGTTGAAGACATCATCGTCTTCAAAGTACTCAGCATAGGTGCGATCGCTTTTATATTTGAGACTCACCACACCAACTCCCAGCCCGAAAAAAAGCTTATCCTTATAATTGGCCCCATAAGCAAAGTTCCACTGATTCGTAGCACCTTTCGTTCGGATGCTTTCTTCCTGGTCCGGAATTCCCTTCACGTCAGTGAAGTATTCGTCTGAAGGCAGATTGGGGTCAACGATATTCATAGGCCCGATCAGGTAATTGTAGTAGGCAAGTCCCGTAGGCGTACTGAAGTTGTAGCTGCCCTCATCAAATTGCGCCGTCGTTGCGCCATACGCGTTATCGATAAAGGCGTCAATGATGGACGTACTGGTGTTACGGCCGTGAAAGTAGGTTGATTGATTAAAATCGTTTGTCCGGGTGAGCGAAATACCAAACGAGCCGCTAATAAGACCAGAACGAGAGTTCTGCATGGGCATATGGAAAACGCCGCTTACACCGGGAATATTGAATCTGGAATCCGAGGCTTCGTCAGCGTTACCCAAATAAGAAGCGTTGGTCTTATATCCCGAAACGGCCGGCGTAAAAGTGATCTCTGAACGATTGAACATCCCCAGGCCGGCAGGATTGGAATATGCCGAGCTGTAGTCGCCACCCAAAGCAGTTTGAGATGATCCCATCCCCTGGATGCGCGCACTACCTCCGGGAACGGTTCTGCTAAATGTCAGCGCCGATTCCACGTAACTCTGAGCAAGTACACCTGACGAGGTGAACAATAAAACTCCCACGACGAACAACGCACGCGTCCGCATAATATTGAACAATAAAGTGATTGATTAATTTAACCGGGCGCGTACGCCTTTCTCCAAGGTGTAGATTCGAGGTAAATGTGGTTCAGGCATTCATTGGACGAAGCAAGTCTAACAGCCCTCTGCAAGCTATCTGATTCCTAGTCACGACCACGCGTTCGACCGCCAGATCCTGAACTTGCCGGCGCGCTGCTTCTGGTAGGGCTGCTTGTCGAACCACCACTATATCCACTTCGACCGCTATCATTGCCGCCGGATCTGTTCCATTGTGATTGCGATGAGTTGTTCTCCCATCCACCCGACTGACTTGAACGCGAAGGCTGGGAATAGGAGTTTGAACTACCGCCATAGACATCGGCCTGACGCGACGTTCTCCAGTTCCTGTTATAGTAGTCATCCTGACGCTGACCTTGCCCGCGAGAAGGTGCAGGCACCATCGAATTCGTGGCAACTCTGCCTCCTGAAGAACCGCCTCCTGAAGAACCATTGTACGTCGGCCTCGATCCACCGGAAGGCAGGGTTGTTGGCCGTAAGTTGTTATTTGCACTTTGACTGCGGGTGACCATACCGTTTTGTGTGCCACGCTTTCCATACGCATAATTCCTTCCGTTGTCGTTGTTAATGATCACGACAGAGGGATAGCCATAGTATCCATACCCGCCACCGAACCCCATGTTCCAGCCTGCCCAGCCATTGTTATAAGGGTTGCTACAGTAGCCAAAGCCCATTCCAATCCCCATTCCCATTCCGCCACCCCAGCCATAGTTCCAGGAATTTCCCATATACATGCTGAAGGATGAAGACCAACCAGATCTATAGTAAGGATTCATCCAGGGATTGCCCCAGGAATCATAATAACTTCCATAATAAGGGCTATTCCAGCCGTAGATCGAGGATCCCCAGTAATTGTTAGCAACCCACGGGCTACCATACCAGTTGTTATAGCTGTTGTTCCAATTCTGGAGGTTCGAAGAATTGGTATAAGTATTGGCATAACTATAGTTAGACGAGAAGTATTCTGCGTCATCAGAAGCTGTCGTTGAATTGGACCTGGCGGCAAACTCTGGATTCTGATTACGTGCCGAATAGGTGCCATTGTCCGCATAAACCTCGGTTGATGCGTTGCTGCTATTATGCTTGCTGGCCGGAGATTGGCTGAAAGCTGCCTGCTCGCTGGCCTGCTTTTCCTTCAGCTTCTGACGGTCCTTGCTATTAAAATACATATCGTCGTACTCGGTCGACTGGGCCAAAGCGGTGGTGGCCGTTAGCGCTACCGCCGCAGAAAAAAACAAGGACTTCATTTTCATAACTTTACGGATTAAGAACCCTACCGTTAATATACTAACGTTAATTGGCTCAAAAGTATTCTACAGAACTAAAAATTTCGCAGGATTGGCAGCTAAAATTATATTTGCCCTTCCTTTTTGAATAGTAACAATAATTATACCAGGGCATGGGAAAAGAGCTACCCTCTCGCGCAGAGGATTATTCATTGTGGTACAACGAGTTAGTTAAACGGGCTGATCTGGCTGAGCATTCCGATGTGCGCGGTTGTATGGTGATCAAGCCTTACGGCTACAGTATTTGGGAGAAGATGCAGCAGGCCTTGGACAAAATGTTCAAGGATACGGGCCACGTAAATGCCTATTTCCCGCTATTTGTGCCGAAAAGCATGTTTGAGGCGGAAGAAAAAAACGCCGAAGGGTTTGCGAAGGAATGTGCCATCGTAACGCACTATCGTCTGAAGACCGATCCGTCAAGGCCCGGAAAGCTTATGGTCGACCCTGAGGCAAAGCTCGAAGAGGAACTGGTGGTGAGACCTACGAGTGAGGCAATCATCTGGAATACCTATAAACGCTGGATTCAGTCGTACCGGGACCTCCCGTTGCTGATTAACCAATGGGCTAATGTCGTGCGCTGGGAGATGCGTACCCGTCTGTTCCTACGCACCGCCGAATTTCTTTGGCAGGAAGGCCACACGGCTCACGCCACCGCCGCCGAAGCGGTGAAGGAAACCGAGCAGATGCTGGATGTATATGCCGAGTTTGCGGAGACGTTCATGGCAATGCCGGTTATCAAAGGCTTAAAGACCGAAGGAGAGCGATTCCCTGGTGCGGTTAATACGTACTGCATCGAAGCCATGATGCAGGACGGAAAGGCCCTGCAGGCAGGCACGTCTCACTTTCTAGGGCAAAATTTCGCCAAAGCATTCGATGTGAAATTCACGGGTAAAGACAGCCGTCTGGACTACGTGTGGGGTACTTCCTGGGGTGTTAGCACCCGTTTGATGGGAGCCTTGATCATGGCGCATTCCGACGACGACGGCCTGGTATTGCCGCCGAAACTGGCGCCTATCCATGTCGTTATCGTGCCCATCTTCCGCAACAGTGACGAACTCGACAGGATTTCTGTTGAGGTCGACAAGATCGTCAAGTCGTTGGGCCAACTTGGGTTGGTGGTAAAGTTTGATAACCGAGATACACAAAAACCCGGGTTCAAGTTTGCCGAGTGGGAATTGAAAGGCGTTCCCGTGAGGTTGGCGGTTGGTCCCCGCGACCTGGAAAGCGGCACCGTAGAGGTTGCCCGTCGCGATACTAAACAAAAGCAGGTGGTTAACCTGGTGGACGTTGCCAAGATAGTACCCGTATTGTTGGACGAAATCCAGCAGAATATCTATCAACGCGCGCTGAGTTTCCGCGATAGCCATATCACACGGGTAGACAGCTACGACGAATTTAAGAAGGTGCTCGACGACAAAGGAGGCTTTATAGCCGCCCACTGGGACGGATCGACGGAGACTGAAGGGGCAATCAAAGACGAGACGAAAGCAACCATTCGTTGTATTCCGCTCGACGCGACCGACGAAGCCGGCGTATGCATTTATTCGGGCAAGCCTTCGACACGACGCGTTTTGTTTGCCCGGGCCTATTAAGTTGAAGTCAGCAAATTTTGTATCTTTGGAATTACCCCTGGTTGATTCCGAACGGATATCAGGCCTTGTGATTGGTGAAACTGGAACGATCCCCGGTTCGTAAACACAACTAGTCCCTGAACCGAACCATTTCTGAACAACCCTTGCTTATGCTTATGTGGATAATTGTAATCGCCCTCCTGCTGATTGGCCTCGTGCTGATCCTCATAGAATTGGTATTCATTCCGGGCACTACGGTTGTAGGTCTGCTTGGGCTGGCGTTCTCCATCGTGGGAATAGTCGTTTGCTACCAGCATCTCGGTGAAAAGACCGGGCTCTATGTGCTGATCGGCATGTCTTGCGTGACGCTGGCAGGTCTGTTCTACAGTTTTCGATCGGGCGTGTGGTCGCGCTTCTCGCTTAAGTCCTCCATAGATAGTAGAGTAAATGAAGGTTTACTCGCGTCGGTGCACGTTGGCGACGAGGGTATCGCGTTGTCAAGCCTGCGACCCATGGGCAAGGCCGAATTCCACGAGAAGGCATTTGAAGTAAAAACGTCCGGCGGCTACGTGGTCAGCGGAGAGCGCGTAAAGATCACACAAATCGAATTACACCAAATTGTTGTTGAACCTGTCATAAAACTATAACCCACACATGGATAGTTCCATTTCGCTTTTGATACTCGTCGCCGGCGGTATCGTCTTATTTTTTGTTTTTCTGTATTTCGTTCCTATTAATCTTTGGATCACGGCAGTTTTCTCCAACGTGAAGGTGGGACTGTTCGAACTGATATTTATGCGCATCCGAAAAGTACCCCCTCGGATAATAGTGGATTCGCTGATTACCGCTACGAAGGCTGGCCTAAATATTTCCTCGAACGAGCTGGAAACGCATTACCTCGCCGGCGGCAACGTGCCGAATGTAATCCGTGCCCTGATTTCGGCCGACAAGGCAAACATTAGCCTCAGCTTCAAGCAGGCAACTGCCATCGACCTCGCGGGCCGCGACGTTTTTCAGGCGGTTCAGATTTCTGTGAACCCGAAAGTAATCACTACGCCCAAGGTGGCGGCAGTGGCCTCCGATGGCATTCAGCTGATAGCTGTGGCACGGGTAACGGTTCGCGCCAGCATCGCGCAACTCGTGGGCGGTGCCGGAGAAGACACAATCCTCGCCCGCGTAGGGGAAGGAATTGTTTCCTCCATCGGTACAGCAAAATCACACAAGGAAGTACTGGAGAGCCCCGACAAGATTTCGAAGTTCGTGTTATCGCGCGGGCTAGACGCAGGAACGGCGTTCGAAATCCTTTCCATTGATATCGCTGACGTGGACGTAGGGGCCAACATCGGTGCTAAGCTTCAGATCGACCAGGCTTCGGCTGACCTCAAGGTAGCAGAAGCTCGCGCCGAAGAGCGTCGTGCCATGGCCGTCGCGCTTGATCAGGAAATGAAAGCGAAGGCGCAGGAGGCACGGGCGAAGGTTATCGAGGCAGAGGCAGAAATCCCCAGGGCAATCGCCGCCGCATTTATCAATGGCAACCTCGGCATCATGGATTATTACAGGATGCAGAATGTGCAGGCGGACACGGAAATGAGGCAGGCCATTTCCGGGTCTGGCAAGTCGTCGACGGGTGCGGAGAAGAAGGACTAAAACTATAGCACCTTTACCCACGCGCTTTTCTTGAGCGCGAGGAACAGGCCGCTGTAAGGATTGTAAGTGATGCCGTCGTAGATGAGGGGGATCGTGCTGATGCCTTTTGAAGTAACCACGCCAAACTTGCCGTCGCGTTGAACGACGACGTAGTTGTTGCCCTCATCCTCGAGGCTCTGATATTTTGGATTAATCAATACCCTGCCTTCTTTGTCGGCAAGTCCGTACAATCCGTCTTGTTTGATCAGTACATTTCCGCTCTTTAGTATCTGCACGGACTCATAGCGTGTTAGCAATAGCAGTTTGCCAGTTTTATCAATGAGCCCTTGCATTCCCTTTTGTTTTACCACGGACACGCCGTTGCGAAAGGCACTCACTTCATCATAAACGGGTTGTATAGCGATCTTGTCTTCGTGGTTGATGAATCCCCAATGACCGCGAATGCGCGCCGCAGCAAGTTGTTCGCTGAATGGTTCAATTCCCTCGTAACGGTTGGCTATCCGCAATCTCCCTTGCGAATCGACAAATCCATATTGTCCATTTCTCTTGATGCCGCGTAGCCCCTCCGTTTCAGGATAGATCCGCGTGATCGATCCGTCGGGTTGTATCTTACGGTTTACGATCACGCCATCGAGATCAATCTGCCACAGCGCTCCTGAGGGGATGTGCTCAACTAAATGTGTGGGTGTTACCTCGATGGGGTTGTCCGTGAAGTAAATCGTGTTGCCATCGAGTGACTTGAGATAGGTGGTTTTTGGATCCTGCTCGACGAAGCGATCGGCCGAGATCAGCCGGATGCGATTGGCTCTTGGTGTTACCTTCCAAACTTCCGGCAGCGCAATGATGCCATATTGTCCCTTGAATTTCACAACAACGAGATCCTCGACCTGTTGGAGTATGGTGTCATAGGCGCAAGCAACAACCTCCTTACCCGTCGCGTCCAACGCTCCCCAGAAGTTGCGATTGGCCACCGGAAATATGCGGCCGGTGTATGGATTGATGTACTCGTAAGCTTTTGATGACAGCGTGTTACCCTGCTTGTCGAGCAGCGACCATGACGCTTTATTGCCTAGCATGAGACCTGCCACGAAAAACCCATGATCGCGTTTCATTTTGTCATAGCGGGCGGAAACCACCACACTTCCGTCTCGCCTGGCTATTCCGTACTTGCCTTCGGATGAATACACCGCCACGCCGTCATTAAAATCTTCCAGGGATGCAAAGACAGAAGGGCTGATAGGTTTGAGCGCATCATCAGTGAGTTGCACAGCACCGCTCACTGACACTTGCAACAAATTCTGGTCGATGGGTTTGATGACATCCGCGTTCTTTTTGTAAAGCATTTGATTCTGTCCATCCAGGAACATCCATTCATCGATGTCCCGGTGAAATACATTTCCGTCATTTTCAATCTTGATTTCGCGATACACAGGTTGAACGCGAATGTCACCCTGCGCATCCAGCAGGCCCTGCGACGTATTTTGATAAATGATGGCGTAACTCTTCTGGTAGCTTGAAATACTGTCGATCGAGAAACCGGTCATTTGTTTGCCGGCATCAGAAAACAGCGCCGTCTTATTTTCAAAGTTTTGCACGGCAAACCGAAGAGTACCTACGGGTTTGATGGCCTGGTATTGTTGGGGAATCAGGGCCTTGTTGTCGAGATCCACCAGCCCATAGCGATATTGATTCCCAATGAAAGTATAGACAATGGCGCGCAGATTGGTCAGCGTTATACCATCGTATAAAAATGGCAACACTTCCCGGCCTGCAGTGTTTAAGCAACCGGTCACCATGCGCAAGGAGAGGTTCGACTTTTTACGCGCGATGAGCAACGACCCATCACCCGGATTCAGGTCTTCGAACTGCGATCTGGTAACGACCTTGTTTTCGAGCGTGATGAGTCCCCAGTAACCCCCTTCCTTATAACCGACTACGTTGTCGATTATCTTAAATGGAGACTTGCTCCATCCCAACGCATCGTATTTGGCTGGAATAATGATCTTACCGTCGGCATCACGGAGGCCGACCTTGCCGTTCTCCTTAAAAACATCAAAACCGCTGGCTGTCGACGAAAAAAAGACCAGCAGAAGCCAAAAAATGCAAGTAGCGCGCTTCATCAGTACCCAAAGTTAGGAACGTAAGCGAATTCAGGGGAATTTTAAGCAAATTTGTGACGAATTGGTCTGGCAAGTTTGTAAAAACGCGACCAACGACCGAACACGCAATCTCGAAGCACTATGTACATCGAACAATTGTATACGAATTGCCTGGCCGAGGCTGCCTATTACATCGAATCAGAAGGGGAAGCGGCTATCATCGACCCCCTTCGGGAAACGGAGCCTTATGTGGCCTTGTCGGCCTCGCGCGGCGCCAAAATCAAGTACGTTTTCGAGACGCACTTTCACGCTGACTTCGTATCGGGGCACATCGACCTTTCCCGACAGGTTGGAGCACCCATCATATACGGTCCGGATGCGACAACCGAGTACGATGTGTACAACGCGTACGACGGAGAGGTTTTCAAATTGGGCAAGGTATCGATCAAAGTGCTGCATACTCCCGGACATACGCCTGAGTCAGCCTGTTACTTATTGCTGAACGAAAAGGGTCAGGAACACGCCATATTCACCGGTGACACGCTATTTGTAGGCGACGTCGGGCGACCCGATTTATTGGATGGTACCATGAGTAGCGAGACCCTTGCCAGCCTTATGTATGATTCCCTGCGTACGAAGATCAAGACGCTCCGTGATGAGGTGATCGTATATCCTGCGCACGGTCCCGGGTCAGCCTGTGGTAAAAACATCGGTAAAGAAACTGTATCAACAATCGGGGAGCAGAAACGCTTCAACTACGCCCTTCAGGATATGAGCCGTGAAGACTTCATCAAGAAAATAACAGAAGGGATAGTCCCACCGCCCGCTTATTTTTTTGAAGATGCACGCATCAACAAGGAGGGCTACGATCCGATCGACAAAGTAATAGAGGCGAACAGCACACCCCTGTCGCCCGAGTCTCTCCGGCATGAAGTGGCGCAAGGGGCGATAATCCTGGACACGCGTACGGCCGACGTATTCGAAAAAGGTTTCGTGCCCGGCTCGATCAACATCGGTTTGAATGGTCAGTTCGCGGTTTGGGTAGGAACCCTGATTGAGATATCAAGCCGGCTGGTCCTGGTAACTGAGCCGGGAAAAGAAAGTGAAACCATACTCCGGCTGGCCCGCGTTGGCTACGAGAACGTCGCCGGATATCTTGAAGGTGGCGCGAAGGGATTCGATGAAAAACTGGAGACCATTCATTCGGTCGACGAGCACGGCGTCGTACCTGAAATTGAAGCGGGAGCAACTGTGCTTGATGTGCGTAAACAAAATGAATGGAATAGCAGTCACCTCGAGGGTGCCACCTTCCTGCCTTTGTCTGAATTTCCACGTAACCTGAGTGGCCTGGACAGGAACTCGCCCTACATTGTCCATTGTGGCGGTGGGTACCGTTCCATGACGGCCATCTCCATCATGAAGAACTACGGGTTTACGGATTTGATCAATGTTTACGGCGGTTATAAAACATTGGAAAACGCCGGCTTGCGCACGGCATCAGAGTCTGTAACGACGTAAGCGCGACCAGCTGTAGCGTCTTGAGGGGCGTCCGGAAAGAAATCTACGACCATTCGGGATCTACCGCCAACAGCCATTTATCGTCCTTCAAGCGTTCCGATTTGTGGCGTATACCCTTAGCGTGGTCCAACAAAATAAGGGCAGTCGTCTGCGGCGATTGATTTTGCGCTCGACCCATGGATAGCACCGAACTAAGAAGCCCGGTGGCTACCGTGGCTGTGGTCTTCATGAAACTTCTTCGTCCGGAAAGATTTTGTTTTGCAGTGGTCATGAGAAGATTTAGTTAGAAGGGATAACGGAAAACGTGCAGCAACACGCAGGCGGCGCATCATTCAATATACTTCCAATGACCGTCTGCGTAAAGAAAAACGAGAGACTTCAGCAGCTCAATCCAGGTAAATGGGTAACTGCACCAGGCGCCAGCAGGAGTTCAATCGATTGAGGAAGATTTCGGGACCCGTAGCGTTTAAGACGTTCATGGGTAAGGTGAACTCGGGTGAAAGTTGCGATATTAATTAGCTATTATTAGTGTAAATTTTCCTACCGAACCTATGTCGATTAAAGTTGCTATACGGCACCAGACATCTTATACCTACGACCGTCCCGTAAATCTGTCGCCCCATGTCTTCAGGTTAAAACCTGCTGCGCATTGCCGTACGCCGATACTTTCCTACTCGCTGAAGATCAAACCTGAGAAGCACTTTATCAACTGGCAGCAGGACCCGTTTGGAAACTTCACGGCACGCGTGGTCTTTCTTGAAAAGTCCACCGAGCTTGCGTTCGAGGTGGAGGTAATCGCTGAGATGATTGTCATCAACCCATTTGACTTTTTTGTTGAACAGTATGCTGAGACGTTTCCATTCGTATACGATGCACAGCTAAAGAAGGAATTACTTCCCTACTTCGAAATAGTCGACAAGGGACCGTTGCTGGTGGCCATGTTTGAAGAGATCAAACCGAAGCTTCAGCAGCTGAAGATTAACGACATGCTGGTGTTAATCAATCAGTCCATTCAAAAGCGAGTCGGCTACAGCATACGCATGGAGCCGGGGGTGCATGCGAGTGACGAGACGCTTGCTTTGGCAATGGGCTCCTGTCGCGACTCGGGCTGGTTGCTTGTACAATTGCTGCGGCACCTCGGACTTGCTGCGCGCTTTGTGTCAGGTTATCTGGTACAACTCACGGCCGACCAGAAAGCGCTGGATGGTCCGTCGGGCACAGAGAAAGATTTCACGGATCTGCACGCGTGGTGTGAAGTGTACATCCCCGGTGCCGGCTGGATCGGTTTGGACCCAACGTCCGGACTATTCGCAGGTGAAGGTCATATTCCCCTTTGCTGTACGCCAGATCCGGTCAGCGCCGCACCCGTTACGGGCATGACTGATGTATGTGAAGTAATTGACTTCAAGTTTTCGAACGAAGTATACCGGATTCACGAAGATCCACGCGTAACCCAACCCTATACTGAGGAGCAGTGGGCTACGATCATAGCGCTTGGTAATAAGATTGACGAAGATCTGGTGAGTGGAGATGTCAGACTTACGATGGGTGGAGAGCCGACGTTTGTTGCCGTCGACGATATGGAGGCGAAAGAGTGGAACACGGCAGCCGACGGTCCCCAGAAACGTAAACTTGCCTCCCAGTTGATAAAACGCCTGAAGGATTCGTTCGCACCAGGAGGGCTCATTCATAAAGGCCAGGGCAAATGGTACCCCGGTGAACCGTTGCCCCGATGGAATTACACTGCGATATGGCGTAACGACGGTTATCCGATATGGAAGAATGATGAATTGTTTGATCTGTCAGAAGACGGTAGCAAGTATACACTTGACGACGCTCATCAACTCGGCATGCTGTTCTCCAAGTTCCTGGGCATTCCGTCAGAGCACCTTCAACCTGCATTTGAGGACGCGTTTTATTTCCTGTGGGAGGAAAGCCGGGTGCCAGCCAACATAGACCCTTACACAGCAGACCTCAATGATCCCCTGGAAAGAAAAAAGCTGGCCCAACTCCTGAACAACGGCTTGGCTACACCAGCTGGTTATGTGCTCCCCATTGAATGGAACTTCTGGAACAATAAATGGTTGACGTGTAAATGGGAGTTCAGAAACGATCGCCTGTTGTTGTCACCAGGCAATTCTCCGATCGGATTCAGACTTCCCCTCAAATCGTTGCCCCATACCTCGCCAGCCAAGTTGCAACGGCCAGTTGAACGAAGCACGTTCGAAGCTGAGACGCGGCTCGAGCGCATGCACGAGAAAGTACAGCGCCGGTATATGCAGCCTGTACCTGCGCCGGAATTACCACGGG
Source organism: Chryseolinea sp. (assembly GCA_035489615.1). GTDB lineage: Bacteria > Bacteroidota > Bacteroidia > Cytophagales > Cyclobacteriaceae > Chryseolinea. Next base: position 11,951 of record DATHKA010000286.1, on the reverse strand, counting down.
AGTACTTTAACCAATACACGGTCGAGCAGGACGAGCCAGATAAGACCGATCCACACTGGAAAAGGCCGGAAGAAGAAACGCAGGATCCCGAAACGTCTTTCGATGTGTACACCATCAAGACGGCACTGTGCCTGGAGGTCCGTGAAGGAAAGATCCATGTGTTCATGCCGCCGCTACATTATGTGGAACACTACCTCGACATGCTTGCCTCACTGGAGGCGGCCGTTGAGAAGCTGAAGCTCAAAGTCGTCATCGAAGGATATGAGCCACCCCGCGACGGCCGGGTAATGAAATTGGGTGTATCACCGGATCCGGGTGTGGTCGAAGTGAATATTCACCCTGCCCGGTCATGGAAGCAACTGGTTAATAATTATGATTTGCTATTTGAACAGGCGCGTTTGTGCAGACTCGGTAGTGAGAAGTTCATGCTTGATGGCAAACACACGGGAACGGGCGGAGGAAACCACATCACGATTGGTGGCGTAACACCCGGGGATAGTCCCCTGTTGAGGCGTCCAGACCTGCTGCGAAGCCTGGTGACTTATTGGCAAAATCATCCGGGGTTGTCTTATATGTTTGCATCACAGTTCGTCGGTCCTACCAGTCAGGCGCCACGCGTCGATGAGGGCAGGCCGGAAATGCTATATGAACTGGAGATTGCATTTAAGCAGGTGCCCGATAATCAATACGTTCCCTACTGGCTTGTCGACCGGATTTTCAGAAATCTCCTTATCGACATTACGGGCAACACGCACCGCGCCGAATTCTGTATCGATAAACTCTATTCACCTGACAGCTCAACGGGACGCCTGGGTATTCTCGAGTTTCGGGCATTCGATATGCCTCCGAACAAGCACATGTGTATCGTACAATTGCTGCTGCTTCGTGCCATCGTGTCGCGCTGTTGGAAAGATCCTTACAAGGCCAAGTTGGTTCGCTGGGGATCGACCCTGTATGACAAATTCATGCTTCCACATTATGTATATGAAGATCTGAGGGAAGTTTGTGAAGACCTGCAACGTGCGGGCTATCCGTTTGAGATTTCATGGCTGGATACTTTTTACGAATTCCGGTTCCCGCTCTGCGGCAAGATCGATGTGCTCGACATGGAACTCCAGCTCCGTCAGGGCATTGAGCCCTGGCACGTATTGGGCGAGGAATCGTCCAGCGGGGGTACTGCGAGATTTGTAGACTCATCGGTGGAACGCATCGAGGTAAAAATGATCAACTTTAATGCGGATCGATACACGGTGACGTGTCATGGCATCCCGGTTCCACTTCGCGAGACCACCACGAAGGGTACCTTTGTAGGGGGCGTGCGTTACCGGGCCTGGAGTCCTCCTTCAGCCTTGCACCCCACGCTTGACAAGGACGTTCCCTTGGTACTCGATGTGTTTGATACGTGGAATAATCGTTCTGTAGGTGGATGCGTTTATCATGTGTCGCATCCCGGCGGACGTGCCTACGATGCTTTCCCGGTCAATGCTTATGAAGCGGAAGGAAGACGGATCAGCCGATTCTGGAGCGACGGACACACGCAGGGAACCTATACACCGACAAATCCTTTAGCCGGCATCGCACGATATTTGGAAAAGAATGCGATTCCGAGGAAATTTGACCCGCCTGCTGTCGTGATCAATCCTGAATACCCCAACACACTCGATTTACGCCAGTACTGAAACTTCCATGCAAAGCATCAATCCGAACATACCGTTGGAAACCCTGATGAAGGGCTATTTCACCAACAAGTCGCTCGGCGATGAATGCTTTAATTTCGACGGTGAGGTAAAAAAGCATTGGAAACGGCTCGTCGATAACATTGAAAAGTTTGGCGCCGACGAACTAAGCAACCGTCAGCAGGAATTGCTGAAGTTGCTCAAGGAAAATGGCGTCACGTACAATGTTTACGGAGATACTGACGGCATGAACAGGCCCTGGCAGCTGGACGCTATGCCGTTGCTCATATCACCGCTCGAATGGCGCATCACGGAACGCGGAATGAAACAACGCGCCTTCGTGCTGAACAAGATCCTCGAAGACTTATATGGCGAACGCAGGCTGATCAAAGAACGCATCATACCTCCCGAACTGGTTTATGCGCACTCGGGATTTTTGCGGCCCTGCGATCAGGTTACACAGCCGGGAAAGAACAGACTTATATTGTACGGGGCGGACTTGTCGCGAGGGCCAGATGGTAAAGTCTGGGTATTGAGAGATCGCACACAGGCGCCATCCGGTATGGGCTACGCGTTGGAGAACCGCAGCGCCGTGGCGCGGGTAGTGCCCGAGTTGTTCAAAGATCACAACGTTACCAAGCTTGGTGGCTTCTTCAACAGCATGATGCAAGCCTTCCTTGATATTTCACCGCAGGGGAAGGGACAACCGCGTATCGTGTTGCTGACGCCGGGTCCGCGCAATGAGACCTATTTTGAGCACGCTTTTCTTGCCTCGCACATGGGTTTCACGCTCGTTCAGGGTGATGATCTCGTGGCACGCGATGGATTCGTTTGGATCAAGACCGTTGAAGGGTTGGAAAAGGTGGATATCATTCTCCGACGGGTGGATGACAACTACTGTGATCCGCTGGAATTATTTGAGGGTTCGCACCTGGGCATTCCCGGCCTTCTGGAAGTAATTAGAAAGGGAAATGTCTCCGTGGCCAATCCGTTGGGTAGCAGCATTCTCGAGAATACCGGCCTCATGGCCTTCATGCATAACATCTTCAAGTACTTCCTGAATGAAGATCCGATCTTCAAGATGGTGGCAACCTGGTGGTGTGGGCAAAAAAAGGAGATGGACTACGTGGTCCACCACATTGATGAACTGGTGATCAAGAAAATAGATCGTACCAACGGATCGGGTACGGTTATCGGAAGTCAGTTGTCGGGCGCACAAAAAGATTTGCTGATCCGGAGAATGAAGGCGGAGCCTTACTTGTATGTGGGACAAGAGGAGGTGAGTTTCTCGACGACGCCAGTATTTAACCGCGACAAGCTTGAACCGCGCTACACCGTGCTGCGCACCTTCCTGGTTGCCGCTAATGGTGGTTACGAGATCATGCCCGGTGGCCTGACGCGCTGTTCTCCTGAAAAAGGAAGCTTTATCGTATCCAATCAGGACGGTGGTATTGCCAAGGATACCTGGGTTGAAGCGACCGTACGGGGGATTAGCACCTCCCTGTTGCATCATTCGGATTTGAAGCGCAAGGCAGTGCTGCCCAGCCGCGCGGCGGAGAATCTTTTCTGGGTCGGCCGTTATTCGCAACGGGTGCTCCGTACGTCGCGGTTTATCAGGATTGTACTGCGCAACCTAACACAGGGTGGATACTCGCGGAGTGGCCAGGAATCGGAGGCCACGCGCGCCTTACTTCACACGATCACCCACCTCACCGGAACGTATCCAGGTTTTCTCGACGACGAGGAAAAGGATGTTCAACTCGACGATCGCCTTGCTGAGATCCATAAGTTAATCTGCAATCCAACCGCCGAGGGCAGCATTCTGTTTACCGTAAATAATCTGCTGAAAGCGATGTACGCCGTGCGTGACCGTTGGACAGTCGACAACTGGCGAATAATAGATGACATCGAGGATTCCAGTCGCAAGCTGGCTGCACTGGACCCGGACGGAATACGGCACGTTTTTTCATCGCTCGACAACCTCAACGGAAGTCTGCTTTCGTTCCTGGAAATGAATCGTCAGAGCATGTATCGGGGAGAAGGATGGCTGATGTACCGCATCGGGCAGCTCATCGAAGAGATGTCACTGGAACTGACGCAATACCGCGCGCTGTTGTCATTTCAATTTGATGAAGCCGTTGAGTTTCAGATCCTCGAGGCCCTCCTGGTGAGCAACCAGAACCTGTCGAATTACCGGTCCGTTTATCGTACCTATTTTGATATAGCCCCCGCGTTAGACCTGTTGTTCCTGAACAAACAAAATCCCATTTCCATTCTTTCGCAACTGGAACAGTTGTTGAAGTTCATCGATCAGCTGCCGCAGGTTGATAAAGAAGCTCACGAGACCATCTCAAACCTGGTATTCGAATGTTATAGCAAAGTGAGGTTACTATCGGTCGATGACTTGTTAAAGGTTGATCCTGAGGTGGAATTCAGAGAAGCCCTTGACAAAACGTGTGAAGAATTAAGTGCGAAAATTTCCAAACTCTCCGTTACTCTCACGGCTCATTATTTCAGTCATACTACCTACCAGAGTCAGGGTGCAAAGGACAACTTTAAACTGGAATTCTGATGCGCTATAAGATCACGCATGTTACGGAATACAAATATCCGGAGGCCGTTGGATTGTGCTATAACCGCGTGTGCCTGACACCACGCAACAACAGCCATCAGATTTGTCAGGCTTCGGATATCCACGTGTTTCCAAACCCGGATGAGTTCAACTTCAGAACTGATTTCTTTGGCAACACGGTAGCTTTTTTTTCCAGCTACAAGGAACATGATACCCTGCGGGTAACGGCCACTAGCCAGGTGGACTTGCGCGGCAGACCGGAAGCGGATCAGGCTTTCAGCTCGCCTGTTTTGTGGCACGATGTCGCGAAGTTTCTCATTGAAGAAGGGAAGCATGCCACGGACGTATTTCAATACACGCTACCGTCCCAGTTCATTCCGCACAGCCACGCTATTCGCGAATTTGCCTTGGGCTGCTTTCAGGAGGATGCCACGTTGTGGGCTGCCTGTAACGTGCTCATGCAAAAAATCTTTAAGTCGATAGAATTCAAGCCCGGATTCACAACGATCAACACGCCTGTCGAGCATGTGATACGCGACAAGAAGGGCGTGTGCCAGGACTTCGCCCACTTGATGATCAGTTGCCTGCGCAATATGGGATTGCCGGCCCGATACGTGAGCGGCTATATTGAAACTATCCCAGCACCGGGAAAGGAGAAGCTCACGGGAACAGACGCATCGCACGCCTGGGTGTCCGTGTATTTTCCAGCGATTGGATGGGTGGAGTTTGATCCGACCAATTGTATACTGCCTTCGTACAAACATATTACCGTTGCTTATGGTCGGGACTATCACGATGTAGCGCCATTAAAAGGTATTGTGTTCGGCTCGGGCAAACAAAACCTTACGGTAAGAGTAGATGTAGTTAGAATGGATCAGGGTGCGTGACGGGATGGTTCTCGTTACCTGGTTTGCCTGACTTTATTCTGCGGTTCGCTTCTGAAGAGCTTCTTCACCCAATATCCCTTCCACATCCAAAGCCCCGATAGTACCACCATTGGGAATAACACCCAGCGCACCATCACGACGGCTTCCGGAATTTGACTGACGGGTCCATAAATGTATCCAATGATTGGAATACTGAGTGTGATGTGTATCCACCTTATGATGGTTCTTTCGGTTGAAGCTTTCATCTGCGGTATTCCAAGGTTTGTTAACGGGACCCCTACTAAAGATGTAACGGGTTTCTTTCCAATGAGGTTTTGGGATGGGCAACATTCTATCTTTGTCACACGGCTGTTTCTGTTTACCTTCGCGGCATCGTTCTTTGGTCCATTCGTCAAACAGGTGTCTGGTTTTTCCGGAGGTCCGGATTATTAAAAAGGAATCGTGTGAAAATCACGAGCAGACGTGCTACTGTAAATGACTCCTAGTCAACGCCAGGAAAAGGTTTTTGCCCTCAATGTCTCTTGTGACGCGAAGTGCGCCATGAGAAGGACCGGCAGATACCGTGTGTCATTTCTTTTCTGGTTCCCTGTGTTCGCGCCAGAAGATCTCCAAGAGCGCTTCATTGCACCCAGAAAAGGAAATTAAACATTAGGTTACCCATGGAAAATATCGATCAACGAATTGAGAGATCAGTCACAAAGGTTTTTAAGGCCGTATTCCCAAACACAACAAACCACTATGACACACTGTTCGGCGGGACGGCTATGATGATGATGGACGAGGTTGCTTTTATCACGGCCACGCGTTTCAGCCGCCTGAGGATGGTCACCGTATCATCAGACAGGATTGATTTCAAGAAGCCCATTCCGCACGGAACCATTGTCGAGCTGGTTGGCCAGGTAACAAAGGTTGGAAATACGAGCCTAACCGTGAAAGTTGAAATATACATCGAACAGATGTATAGCGATCATCGGGAAATTGCTGTGTCCGGGACATTTGCTTTGGTGGCTATCAATGAAGAAAAGCAACCGATAAAAATTGCTTGAGCAGTGAAATGTTCTGAAGAGATCAAAGCCAATACGGGATTCAATGACAAAGGCAAAATTCGTGATCCCGTCGAACTCTACTCGAGTCGCTTGTGGAAATACAACTGATAGTCCGGCAGTAAGTCCGGATGGGCGATCTTCACGAGGTCACGCAAAATAATGTCAGGTCTCAAGTATCCCAACTCGAGGTAAACGCTTCCTCCCTTCGCACCTTTCCGCGCATCATAGGTATAGACAGCACCCTTCCGGAATGGTTTAAAGTTCTTATAGCGGTGATCGGCATCGGCCAATGATTGCAGTGTCGGATGGCTGCCGACCCCGATCCATAAGTCGGCCTCGTGCGCGCGGGCATACACGGATTCAAAATCGAACTCGAGAAAGCCGGTGGAGGTATTGCCTTTCCATAAATAGTCGCAGCCTGCGTCGCTGAGTAGCCTTGCGGCGTAATTTTGCCCCCCTGGCATGAACCATGCATCGCCATAAACTATTCCGCTCAATACGGTAGGCCTATGTGCTGCCGTATCGGCACTCGCTTTCGTTTGAAGATACTGTTGCTCAATGCTGTTGAATATAGAATCGGCGACCGATTCCTGGTCAAAGAACAGCGCCATAAACTTGATCCATTCAGCACGTCCCAAGGGATGTTTCTCGAGGTATTCCGCATTGATGACAACGGGAATTCTTAGGGCCTCCATTTTCTTATATTGTCCATAGTCACTCGTCATGGAATAGCCCATGACCAAATCGGGATGAAGATTTGCAAGTTGTTCAAGGTTCATACTCTTGTCAACGCCGAGGTCGAGAACCTTTCCGCTGTCTATGCGCGCTCTCACCTTTTCGGAACTGATGTAATCCGTTCCCGGAAAGCCCGTGAGCTTGTTGCCTTCGCCGAGATATTCAAGTAATGGCAGGTGAGATGTGGAGGTACAAACTATTGAACGCAGGGGGATTCGAATTACTTTGACCGCGGGATCCAAGGCGGGCAACTCTTCTCCGCGGGGCAGTAGCAGATAGGAATAACCTGATGTCGCTCCCTGGTAGGGCGTTTTTACCTCTACCCATTTGCGCTTGCCTTCGTAGCGAACGCTAAACCCTTGTGCATAGCGAAGACTGAAGTCTTGACGTTTATCAGCAAGGGACACTTGTGCCTGATGATCAGGCTTGCATCTCACGAATACAGCCGATACGGCTATGACGAAGACAAGACGCGCATAATAATCCCACTGTCGCCCTACTGCCAACAGCGTCATCGTTGGTAGGGCACGCATGGCACAGGCAATGGAACGTTCAGGCAGCCGCAGCATAAGCATAATATTGACACGTTACATAAGTTACGGAGCGCCAAACATAGAGATATGGAAATCAAAATCCTGCGTCCCCGTACCACGAATTGTTCTTTTATCTATGTTTGTGGCGGATTGATGGTTTTGCTGCTGTGTTACAACATCAGCAAATTAAAAGGGAATCCGGAATTCCGGAGCTGTCCCCGCAACTGTGATTCACATATTTTATTGCTGACTATCTCAGCCACTGTCTGCTTCGGCGAGATGGGAAGGCGTCAGCAAAGTGAAAAGCCAGGAGACCTGCCGCATCCAGTAATTATTCAAAGCTTTCGGGAGAAAGGCTGACGATGTAGTCATCAATCGGGATTTTCCTGAATCTACGGGTTCAACCTTATGCGAAGTTTTGAATAGAATTGATATAATCGATCTATCTCAAAATGAATGTGCGAGCAACAGGCCTTGCCTGTTTATTGTGCTTTGCGGGTGTGTGGAGTAGTGTGGCACAGTCCGATACAACGTATCTCCGGGAGGTACGCGTATATGGACTGCCTGTAACTAGCCATGCCGTTGGTGCAAAGGTCGATCAGCTCAATGCGGGAGGTTTAGGGACATTGTCCGATAAGCTCGGTGCTGACGTGCCGTTATATCTCAAGTCCTATGGCAACAACCAGTTGTCGACCATTTCCATTCGCGGCACCACGGCTTCACAAACAGCCGTGTTGTGGAACGGTATCAATATCAACTCGCCAACACTGGGTCAAAGCGATCTCGCGTTGATCCCCCTTTACTTGTTCGACGAGTTGTCGGTGCGGTATGGTGGATCCAGCGCCCTGTATGGATCCGACGCGATAGGTGGAAGCATTTTGCTTGGGCAGCAGCAGCCTGCCTTCAATAAGCATATGGTGCTGAACTTTGATCAGCAGGTGGCGAGCTTCGGACGCTTCGACACCGGCGTCAAGGCAGCGTGGGGAGGAAGCCGTTGGCGGTTCGTCACCAAGGCGCTGCATACCTATCTCGAGAATGACTTTCCATATAATTCGCCGGCGGTAGGTTATACGAAGCGCCAAAACAATGCCTCAGTTCGAAACTACGGCGTAGACCAGCAAATACAATATCAGATCAACGATCGACAATATATCGCCGTGGAGGGTATGTACACCGACAATCACCGGCACATACAACCTCCCGTAACAAACGATGATTCCCACGAAGTGTTGAATGATCGGAACACACGGGTTAGTGTGAACTATCACAACACTATGGCCGCCGGTGTGCTTACAGCAACGGCCGCGTATGTTAGTAACGACGAAGACTATGTTGATGGCACAACGTCAACCAATCGTTCGGATCAGCTCGCCGCGCAGGCAAGCTTTGATCAGGACTATGGAACACGGTTCAATGTCCGGTACGGCGTGAGCTACAGTCGCTTTCATGCGACTTCCACAAACTTCGATGACAATCTGATCGAGTATCGCTTCGACGGTTTTATCAGCTCCCGCTATGTCATCAGGAAAGGCTGGCTCTTGAACCTCAACCTTCGGCAGGCCCTTTATGATGGAAGGTATGCGCCGTTCTCGCCGTCTCTTGGAACGGAAGTGTTTTTAGTAGACAGAGAAACCAGCAAGTTTTCCATTCGCGGTCAGGCGTCGCGGGCGTACCGTGTGCCGACACTGAACGATCGTTACTGGATACCCGGTGGAAATCCCGCGCTGCTACCGGAGGACGCCTGGCAGTTCGAAATGGGTCTGCATGCGAGCCGGTCTATGGAGGGATTTGGTGTCGAAATCGATCTCACGGCGTATAGGGGGTGGGTTAGTGATATGATCCTGTGGCGTCCAACGGGCAGTTTTTGGTCGCCCGTCAACCTGCAGGAGGTAGACTTGTACGGTACGGAGGCCGCCGCGAAAGGGCACTGGAAGCAGGGTGATTGGGCGGTGAGGTCATCCCTGCAATATGCCTTCACGAAGTCGCTCAACAGCCAGGCGCTGGATGCGGCTGATGCCTCTACTGTCAACAAACAATTGCCCTACGTGCCGATTCACAGCGCGCGGATTAACGTGTCGGCAGACTACAAACGCTGGAGCCTGTATTTCAATGGCGATTTCACCAGTAAGCGATACACCACCCTGGACAATGCTTCAACCTATGCCCTGGACCCATTCTTTTTGATGGATGCTGGCCTTTCGCGCACGGTCCGTTGGACAAAGGTGACGGTGGAGTTATCGGCGCAGGTTCGTAATATTTTCAATGTGTACTATGAAATGCTGATGAATCACGCGATGCCGGGCACAAACGTGGGGGTACGGGTGAACTTGAAGTGGGAGAGTGGTACCGTTGAGAAATGAAAAGTTTTCAGGGCGTGTTGATCTGTAAGGGTTAGTGAAGAGATGCCGTAAGGATGCAGAAGAGAATGATAGAAATCGAAACCATTTAAGTAATTAAACAATACCATGTCACATATGAATCTCAGAATTCCGAACCCATTCAAGGGTAGGCTGCTAAAGTGCAACAGAATCCTTTCAATTGTTTTTGTCGGCCTTTCAATATTCGCCGTTTCGTGCGATGACGATGACAATAAGCCTTCGGGACAATTTGCCGATGGTGTATTTGTGGTGAATGAGGGAAATTTCAATAGCGCGAATGGTACGGTAACGCACTTCAGCAATGCGAACGTAACGACGCAAGATCTTTTTGGGGCCGTGAACAATGGCCGTGCCCTGGGTGACGTGGTACAAAGCATGACGATCTACGACAATGTGGGGTACATTGTGGTGAACAACAGCAAAAAGATAGAAGTGGTAACTGCCAGCACTTTCGAGTCATTATATACGATAGATGGACTTGAACTGCCCCGGTATTTTACGGTGGACAATGGCGTGGGGTATGTAACGGAGTGGGTAAATTTCACCGACCCGGGAAGAGTTAGCGTGATCGACCTCAATACGCACGCGGTGATCGATCAGATTACCGTGGAAGGAGGCGCCGAAAACATGCTGGTAGATGGTGACTTGTTGTACGTTTCTAACAGCTTTACCGAGACCGTATCTGTTATCGATCTCGACGCCGGGGAGGTTATCAAAACGATAACCGTGACAGCGTCGCCAAGCGACCTCCTTAAGGATGCCAACGGGAAGATCTGGGTTGTGTGCGGAGGGCAATATGCCGGCAACGACGGCGCGTTGGTTCAGATCGATCCTTCCAAGAGTAATCAGCCTGCGGAAGAGAGTGTGATTAGAACCATTGAGCTTGGTATGAATCTCGGGATTCCAGCAAAGGCAGCGATCAGCCCGGACAGACTTGACATCTTTTACATCACTGGTAACAAGGTGTATAAGTTTAACGTGTCAGGCACAACGGCACCTGCGAACACCCTTATAAGTGAAGCTAACGCCACTAACTTTTATGGCATTGGCATTGATCGTAAAACCAACGTTCTTTACGTCGCTGATGCCGCGGGATTCAGCAGTTCGGGAACCGTGTTCAGATATGAGTTGTCTGGCGCTGCCATCGACCATTTCACCGCAGGCATCGGGCCCGGCGCATTCGCTTTTCATGACTAATGGACCAGGAACCGGAGGGTCTTCACAAAGACCAGCAAGAGGAGAATGAATACTACTATGTTGAGAACGGGCTTATCGTTTTCAAGGCTGCCTTCTTGCTGAAACGCGGGTACTGCTGCAAACGCGGTTGCCGGCACTGTCCCTATGGTTTCCGTAAAGACTCGCCAAACGACCAGGATCCATCTGATCAATGAAACGATGGACGATGCGCACAAACGGCGCAGCGCCCTACAAAGCATAATGAAGGTAAATTATCAGCACCCTACCACTGAGTTGATAGCCCTGACTCTTGGGGCTATCGATTTCAGTAATGTCAGTTCCTGCTTCTTATCGCCCGGTGGTATGTTGTCAGGAGCTCCGATGCTGCACTACGAGGTGAACGGTCACCCGAAGTGACTTCTGATTCCAACAACGCTTGGGCCGTACGTACTTCGTCGAACTGCTGAACGTCGGCCTTCAGCAGGTCGGCAAACTGATCGCGCAGCCAGGTGGCATATTGTCGCTTGCGTTGCCTATCAAACGATTTATTTTCTTTTGCTTCTGCGACGAACCCGGTTATCGCTTTCCACACGTCTTCTATCCCGGTATGAGAAACAGCCGATGTCGTGAATACGGGTGAAGTACCCGATGCTCCGGCCCGAGTGGTGTGCAAGGCTTGTGCGTAGATGGCCTGTGCCTGTCGCGCGGCAGCAACGTTGTTGCCGTCCGCTTTTGTGATGGCGATGGCATCAGCCAGTTCCAGGATGCCTTTCTTCATACCCTGTAAATCGTCGCCGGCCCCCGCAAGCATAAGGAGAAGAAAGAAATCGACCATATCCTTCACGGCATACTCCGACTGTCCTACGCCGACCGTTTCAACGATAATGACGTCGAAACCGGCGGCCTCACACAACAGCATACATTCGCGTGTGCGTTGCGCCACTCCCC
>DATHKA010000285.1:0-5716 GCA_035489615.1 Chryseolinea sp. | reverse complement strand
GAGTACAGGTCGTTTGCACCCTCTCACGACAATTGGGCATACAAGGATCTCTACGTCACTTTCAGAAAGGACATTGCCCCCGATATTGAGCGCAATCTTCTTGCCATTCCACGTAAGCAGCGAGCGATGGTGCGCAAGGGTATTAAAGCTGGACTGAAGAGCGAAGTGGATCCGGGTGTGGAGCGTTTCTTTGCTGCATATTCGGCTAGCGTCCACCGGCTGGGTACCCCCGTTTTCTCCAAGCGATACTTTGAGATTCTGACGCAGGTGTTTCCGTCGGACTGCGAGGTGCTTACGATTACCAGCGAAGACGACAGGCTTATTGCCAGTGTATTGTCTTTTTGTTTTCGCGACGAGATACTTCCTTATTACGGAGGCGGCACGGCGGAAGCGCGCGAAGTGGCGGGGAATGATTTCATGTACTGGGAGGTGATGCGGCGAGCTTGCGAGCGAGGCGTGCGCGTTTTCGATTTCGGTCGTAGCAAGCGTGGGACGGGTTCATTCGACTTTAAGAAAAACTGGGGCTTTGAACCACAACAGCTTCACTATAAGTATTTGTTAATAAAGGGAAAATTTGTTCCTGACCATAATCCACTCAATCCCAAGTACCAGATGTTTATCAAGCTTTGGCAGCGAATGCCGCTAGGGCTTGCCAATATTATTGGCCCACATATCGTAAAGAGTCTGGGTTAGGCAAGAGCGCAATGCGGCACTACCCCTTTCTCGCGTCTGGCGATGTTGCATGTTCCCCGCGCTCCGTGATATTTCCCGCAGCTTGCGATGATAATTCAAAGGACATCTTTGTTGAGAATGATGTATTCGCGTTATTTACTTCGATTAGTCGATTGACCTGTTTGGATGAGCGCACCCACAGGCTTCATGCTCCCGCGACTTTGAAACTGAAGCAGCGGGAAGAGGGTGTAAGGGATGCACTCATGATCGTAGGTTTGCGTTGAAATTGGTACCGGCAATGAAATCCGAACAAACATCTGATAGGACGTCTACAACTCGAGGTGGATGGTTGCTTCTGTTGGCGCTGGTTTTGAGCGCGACATTCTGGTTGCTGACTTGGTACGGCGATACCGTGCAGTCCATGGTCGCAACTTGGCTGCATTCGGAAACGTTTGCGCACGGGTTGCTCATAGTCCCAATTAGCACGTGGTTGGTTTGGCGTCGACGGCATGAAATTGGCGTACTCAATCCTCGGCCAAATTTCTGGATGTTGTTGCCCTTAATAATAGCTGGCTTTGCCTGGTTACTAGGACATCTGGCGGCAGTAGTGGTAGTTCAGCAGTACTCTCTGATATTCATGATTCTGTTTCTGGCCGCGACCATCCTTGGTAATCAGATCGTCAAGGAACTTGCGTTTCCGCTTCTCTTCTTGTTGTTTGCGGTGCCGTTTGGTGAGTTTCTGCTGCCAGCGTTAATGGAATATACCGCCGACTTCACTGTTTTCGCGCTTAGATTGACGGGTATTCCGGTGTATAGAGAGGGGTTGTATTTCACGGTTCCAAGCGGTAACTGGTCAGTAATCGAAGCTTGCAGCGGACTACGTTACTTGATTGCCTCATTGACCTTAGGTGTTCTCTACGCTTATTTGACGTATCGAAGCCTTACGCGTCGGGTAATCTTTGTCGTGTTGTCTATTATTGTTCCGATAGTTGCCAATTGGTTGCGTGCCTACATGATAGTCATGATTGGTCACCTCAGCAGTATGAAACAAGCGGTAGGTGTTGATCACTTGATCTACGGATGGCTGTTTTTCGGTGTCGTCATGCTCATTCTTTTCTATGCAGGTTCTTTTTGGCGTGAAGACCACGTTTCCCAGGAAAAAGATCCGACCAGGTCGTGGATTCTGCCGCTAAGGCGGTTTGAATGGCGGGCTATTGTAACGGCCACTTTGGTTTCAGCCGCCGCCGTGGTTATTCCACCCACTTTTACATCCTATCTTCAACGTGGATCTCACATGCAACCCGTGTTGCAAGCCCCTCCGGGGCTCGGAGGGTGGCAACTGGATTCTGGGCTACTTACCGACTGGTCTCCGCGGTTTCTAAACCCAAGCGCCCACATTAGTCAGGTATATGTCGATGGCACGAAAAAAGTTGAATTGTATATCGGGTACTACCGTAATCAGCGTCAGAGTGCCGAGTTGATCGCCTCGCAGAATGTCTTGGTACATAGTGGTGACAAGATATGGGGAAGCATTAGTGAGGTGCATCGTGTGTTGAACGTCAATAACAATGAAATAAGACTTATTGAGACAAAGTTAAGAGGCCAAGATACACGTCTGGTCGTGTGGCATTGGTATTGGATCGACGGGCAATATACGGCGAATCCATATTGGGCAAAGTTGCTGCAAGCCAAGTCCCAGGTGCTGGGGAGGGGTGACGACGCGGCGGTGATCATTGTCTCCACGCAATTTGGCTTGAACGCAGGAGAGGGCACCGATCGGCTTCGGGATTTTGTAAACGCAATGTTACCAACGGTTGCCAAGGTTCTACAAGGTGCGCGTTAGTTGCAATGCGGGTGTTGTGTCGCCGTCGAGATTACAACTTTAATCCTGCTCTGTGTTTTACTTTAGCCAAGCGATCGCTTGAAACGGAGATGTTGAACTTGGGAATACAAACATCAAGGCTGTATTTTTTTCGGCCGCCATCGCGAAAGACTATGTGAATCTGCAATATAGAATATCAGCAAGTAATCGAATTTCGCTTTGCCCACTACAAGAAGAAAGGGCTTAAGATCATGTGTGGTATTACGGGCGTGTTCGATGCGAGGGGAAAAACCGAGATTTCGCGGCTGCTTCTTGATCGTATGAATCAATCTCTTGTTCATCGCGGCCCGGATGCTGGTGGGCTGCATATTGAGCCCGGCGTTGGGCTCGGTCATCGGCGACTTTCCATCATCGATTTGACGACAGGGCAGCAGCCCCTCTACAACGAAGATGGTAGTGTTGTGGTTGTCTTCAATGGTGAAATCTATAATTTTCAGGAACTAGTGCCAGAACTGCAAGCACTAGGCCATGTTTTCCGCACGCGTAGCGACACCGAAGTCATTGTGCACGCCTGGGAAGCTTGGGGTTCACAATGCGTGCAGCGTTTCCGCGGAATGTTTGCGTTTGCGTTATGGGACCGGAATCAGCAGGCTCTTTTCCTGGCCAGGGACAGACTCGGTGTAAAACCCCTTTACTATTCACTACTGCCGAACGGGCATTTGATATTTGGCTCCGAGTTGAAGTCGTTGCTGGTGCACCCTGATTTGTCCCGCGAAATGGACCCTTTTGCGGTAGAGGATTATTTTGCGTACGGTTATATACCGGAGCCGCGATCCATATTTAAAGGTGTCTATAAACTATCGCCCGGTTTCATGCTTACTGTGCAGCGTGGCAGACCAATGCCCGAGCCGGTCGAGTACTGGGACGTCTCATTCAAGTCCTCCTCATTACTTACTGAGCGGGACGCAAGCGAGGAACTGATTCATCGTTTGCGCGAGTCGGTAAGGATTCGTCTGATTTCAGAAGTTCCCTTAGGCGCTTTTCTGTCTGGCGGAGTTGACTCGAGTGCTGTGGTCGCCATGATGGCGGGCCTTTCGCCCGAACCTGTTGTTACCTGTTCCATTTCGTTTGGCGACGCGGCATTCAATGAATCCGCCTATGCGCAAATAGTGGCAGATCGATATCGTACGCGGCATCACGTCGAGAAGGTCGATCCAGACGACATTAGTTTGGTTGATCGTTTGGCCACGGTATACGACGAGCCCTATGCGGACAGCTCGGCGATTCCTACCTTCCGTGTGTGTGAGCTCGCGAGAAAGACTGTTACCGTTGCGCTGTCCGGCGATGGTGGCGATGAGAATTTTGGAGGCTACAGAAGATATCGCTGGCATGTGCACGAAGAGCGGTTGCGATCGATGCTGCCCTTGCAGCTGCGCAGCCCGGCGTTTGGATTGCTCGGCCGGCTTTATCCGAAGGCAGACTGGGCGCCACGCGTTTTTCGTGCCAAGTCGACTTTTGAAGCTTTGGCGCGCGATTCGGTAGAAGCTTATTTTCATGGTGTTTCGGTCATGCACGACGATATGCGAAGCAATTTGTTCAGCGCGCGCTTTCGGGGTGATTTGCAGGGCTACTCGGCGGTAGAGGTGCTGAAACGCCACGCTGCGCGGGCACCCTCTGACCATCCGCTTTCGCTCGTCCAATATCTTGATCTAAAGACTTATCTTGTCGGCGATATCAATACAAAAGTGGATCGCGCGAGCATGGCGCATGGACTAGAGGTTCGAGAACCACTCATGGATCACACTTTGGTAGAGTGGTTATCAAGTCTGTCACCAGACCTGAAGTTGTATCGTGGTGAAGGAAAATATCTTTTAAAAAAGGCGCTTGAGCCTTACTTGCCTACGGGTATTCTTTACCGTCGGAAGATGGGTTTTGCTGTTCCACTTGCGACGTGGTTCCGTGGACCGTTACGTCGAGAGATGGCTGACGCAGTGTTAGGGCCTGTGCTGGCAGAAACCGGATGGTTTAACGCGCCGTACCTGCGGCGGTTGGTGGAGGATCACCAATCAGGCAGGCGTGATTATAGTTCTCCGTTATGGACTCTGATGATGTTTGAGTCGTTCCTGCGAAAAGTTATGGGTTTGCAAGCAACCCCAAAAATGCACACCTCAGCCTGACGATGCGCATTCTGCATATTCTAGACCACTCTATTCCGTTGCATAGCGGCTACGCATTCCGCACACTGGCCATTCTCAAGCATCAACGCGAGATGGGCTGGGAAACATTCCACCTTACTGGCCCGAAGCAGGGCGCAACGGCTACAAACGAAGAGCAGGTGGATGGCTGGCATTTTTTTCGCACGCTTCCGCCAGGCGGAATACTCGAAGGTATTCCTGGTTTGTCCGAAATCGAGTTGATGGGCGAAATTACGTATCGAATTGAACAGGTGGTGAAACGATTGCGCCCTCACATTCTTCATGCGCACTCTCCGGTACTGAATGCCATACCGGCGCTACGCGTCGGAAGACGTCTTGGTATCCCGGTGGTGTATGAGGTGCGTGCATCATGGGAAGACGCGGCGATTGATCATGGCACTGCGCGGGCGGGTGGTTTGCGCTATCGGTTGAGCAGAGCTTTGGAAACGTGGGCGCTTAAGCGTGTTGACGCTGTGACCACAATCTGCGAGGGACTGCGTGATGAGATCGCAGCGCGCGGTATCGCTTCCAGAAAGATCACCGTGATTCCCAATGCCGTGGACATCGAGGCGTTTGGTACGGGTGGTGAGCCCGATATTGAATTGAGACGACAGCTCGGCCTGGACGGTAAAACCGTGCTCGGTTTCATTGGTTCGTTTTATGCCTACGAGGGGTTAGCGCTACTGCTGTGCGCGATGCCGGCGATCCTTGCCGCGCGCCCCACTGCTCGACTCTTGCTGGTCGGCGGTGGTCGGCAAGAAGCGGAACTAAGGCACCTCGCTTCGGAACTTGGCATTACCGGGCAGGTAGTTTTTGCCGGCCGTGTTCCTCACAATACAGTGCAGCGCTACTACAACATTATCGACGTGCTGGTTTACCCGAGATTGTCCACGCGACTTACGGAACTCGTGACGCCGCTTAAGCCACTGGAAGCTATGGCCCAGGGGCGGCTGTTGATAGCGTCTGATGTCGGCGGCCATCGAGAGTTAATTCGCGCGGGTGAAACGGGAATATTGGTTAAGGCGGG
>DATHKA010000284.1:0-3213 GCA_035489615.1 Chryseolinea sp. | reverse complement strand
ACATGGTGCACACTTCCGCAGTTTATGTGTCGGTGAAGAACAAATCTGTTCGTGCCTCTGTGGCCGATGCGGATTACTTCATCAGCTGGATCAATAATATCATCGCCAGCACAAAACCCGGTGGCGATTGGAATAAATACTTCCCGGAGACTTATACCTCAGTTTCCAAACGCTATGCGAAGGCGCTGGGGGTTTATAAGAAGATCAGGAAGGAGGCAGTGGCGGCTGCAAGCCGATAGATTTTTGTTTCACGCCAAGGCGCAAAGCCTGCCGGCCGCGAAGCCGCAAAGAAATACAAGTGATTTGCGCCTTTGCGCTTTCTTTGCGTGAAACTCTTCCCACCTTGAATTTGCGGCTTTGCGTGAAATAAAAACTCACAGAATAGGGTAACTATTAGTCAAGATCGGATAAGATCACCGCTTTCTCCAATTCTATATTTGATCAACACCTTCCGGAATTTCATCTTAAGCTAAAACTAATGCAAATGAATATTATTCATCAGACGTGTCGGTCCTATGGGAAAGCCGTCATCCTCCAATTCCTCTTCGTCTTCCTTGCCCTCGCCGCTTCGGCACAGGAAAAACTCAACATCTCCGGTGAAGTGACCGACAACGGCCAGCCGATAGAGAACGCCTCCGTAAGCGTTAAAGGCACCAAGATCGGCACCACCACCAACGAACAGGGAGTCTTCCAGATCACCGCATCAAAAGGACAGACCCTCGAATTTTCCCACGTGGCCTATGCCACCAAATCCATTGTCATCGGCGATGAACTGAGGATCTCCCTCAACCTGGCCTCCAACTCCGACAAGGAACTCAGCGAGGTAGTAGTCGTCGGTTATGGCACACAGAAAAAAGCCAACCTCAGCGGCGCTGTCTCCACAGTCTCCGCCAAAGAAATTGAATCGAGACCTGTAACCAACGTCACCACTGCATTACAGGGCACCATGGCCGGCGTCACCGTTGTCCAGAACAGCGGCCAGCCGGGTAAGGACCTGGCCAGCATTCGCATCCGCGGCATCGGCACGCTGGGCAACAGCGACGCCATGGTAGTGGTGGATGGCGTGGTCTCTTCCATGAACGACGTCAACCCGAACGACATTCAATCGGTCTCGGTACTAAAAGACGCGGCATCCGCTTCGATCTATGGATCCAGGGCAGCGAACGGTGTGATCATGATCACCACCAAGCGTGGCAAAAAAGGCGAAACCCTGATTCATTACAACGGATACATCGGTAAACAATCACCGATCAGCCTACCCAAATACCTCGATTCCTGGCAGGCGGCCTCCTTCTTCAACGAGGCCCTCGCCAACGAAGGACAGAACCCGCGCTACACCGAAGACGAGATCCAGAAATTCAAGGACGGCTCCGACCTCGACAACTATCCCAACACCGACTGGCTCGACCTCTTCTATACAGGCTCGGGTTTGCAAACAAGTCACCACGTGGACGTAAGCGGTGGCAACGAAAAAAGCCAGACGCTGGTTTCATTTGCCTACTTCGACCAGGACGGCATTGTAAAAAGCACTGGCCTCAACCGTTACAATCTTCGTTTCAAGAATACGACCAGGCTCGGAAGTAAATTCACGGTCAACAGCAACATTGCTTACTCGGTTCAGGACTTCAAAGAGCCCGCGAATCCACTTCGCCGTGGCTTCGACGACTTTTTCTGGGAGATGAACCGTATCGGCAGAAACATTCCCTACAAATATTCCAACGGTTACTACGGCTACAACGACGGCGGCAACCCGATCGCCTGGATCGAATCCGGATCCTATCTCAAGAATCGTCAGCACACATTAAGAGGCATACTCGATGGCGACCTGGAGATCATCAAGGGTCTTCATTTCCGTCCGCTCTTCGGCTACAACCTCGACCTGAACCAGTCAAAGGAATTTATAAAAGATATCCAGTACTACGATTGGAGAACCGGTGAACCCACTACCTACCAGGGTCCGAACAACCTCACCGAAAACACCAACAGCTTAAGCGTGATCACCCTGCAGGCCGTATTGCAATACGAAAAGACCATCGACGACCACAGCTTCTCCGCACTCGCAGGTTACTCACAGGAAAAAACCACTTTCAATTACCTGCGTGGTTATCGCTTCGGCTTTCTCAACAATTCACTGAGCGAACTGGATGCAGGCCCGGTAACCGGACAGGAAACCAGTGGCTCTTCTTACGAGATCGCGCTGCAATCAGGATTCGGCAGATTAAATTATTCCTACAAAGACAAATACCTCGTCGAAGCAAACATCCGCTACGATGGGTCGTCAAGGTTTGCCAAAGGAAAAAGATGGGGCACCTATCCTTCCTTCTCAGCAGCCTGGCGCGTTTCAGAAGAACCCTTCTTCAATGGCGCAAAAAGCATCGTATCCGA
This sequence comes from Chryseolinea sp., assembly GCA_035489615.1. GTDB lineage: Bacteria > Bacteroidota > Bacteroidia > Cytophagales > Cyclobacteriaceae > Chryseolinea. The sequence continues at coordinate 828 of DATHKA010000284.1, read as the reverse complement.
ATTCAAGCTCCGCGGATCATGGGGTATGCTCGGCAATCAGAACATCGGAAGCTACTATCCTTATATCGCCACGATCGCATCGGGTATGAACTATTCCTTCCATGATGTTGTGGCCAATGGCGTGGCACCCGTAGATGGCGCCAATCCGATGATACAATGGGAGGACACCAAATCGACCGACTTCGGTTTCGACGCGGAATTCTTCGGCGGCAAGATCACCCTCACCTCCGACTACTTTATTCGCAACACCAGCAACATGCTGATGAACATTCCAGTGAGCAATGTCTATGGATTCAATCCGCCGGTGCAGAATGCGGGCAACATTCAGAACAAAGGTTTTGAATTCGAACTCGGATACCATGGCCGTCACACGAATTTCACCTACGACATCTCTGGTAATGCCTCCTTCATCCGAAATAAGGTCACCAATCTTGAAGGCACTGACCCAATCATCCAGGACTATACCTTCCTCAAGGTGGGTTATCCCATCAATTCATTTTATGGTTATGAGTCAGAAGGCATCTTCCAGTCGGAGCGCGAAGTGGAAGAACATGCCACGCAGAGTGGCGGTGTGATCGCTCCAGGTGATTTGAAATACAAAGATCAGAATGGCGATGGCGTGATCAATGGCGATGACCGCGTTTACCTCGGCACCTATTTTCCAAAAGTCACCTATGGCATGAACATCTCCGCCGCCTGGAAAGGTTTTGATGCCACCATCTTCATCCAGGGTGCTGCGGGCCTGAAAGGATTTCTCCGCGGCGAGATCATGGGTATGACCGGGGACAAGATCGGCAAGCCCACTGAAGTCTTCCTCGACAGATGGAC
>DATHKA010000283.1:0-8082 GCA_035489615.1 Chryseolinea sp. | reverse complement strand
TTGTTCGACGGCAAGGACTTATCGAAATGGAAGAGCCGCGACGGAAACGAAGCGAAGTGGAAAGTTGAAGACGGGGTTTTTACTGTGGTGAAAGGGACCGGCGACATTACCACCAAGCAAAAGTTTGGCGATTATCAGATGCACATCGAGTGGCGTATACCCGTGGACATTCAGGGAGAGAGTCAGGCGCGTGGCAACAGCGGTTTGTTCCTGCAGGACATGAGCGATGATCTGAAGATCGATGGTTATTGGTACGAGCTTCAGGTGTTGGACAGCTACAACAATGCCACCTATGTCAATGGTCAGGCGGGTAGTATTTACAAGGAGAATCCACCGTTGGTGAACGCGATGCGCAAGCCTGGAGAGTGGAATGTATATGACATCACCTACACGGCGCCGCGCTGGAAGGAAGATGGACAACTGTTTAGCCCCGCGCGCGTGACGGTGTATCACAACGGCGTGCTGGTACAGAACAACTTTGCTATCCGTGGACACACGGCATACATAGGTCATCCATATTACTTTGCACCGCATGGAAAGGCGCCGATATCGCTGCAGGATCATGGCGATCCGAGTAAGGCGATCAGCTTCAGGAATATCTGGGTGAGGGAGCTGTAGAATTAGTAATTAATAATGAGTAATGAGCAATTGTGGGGCCCCTTTTCAGGGGGCTTTTTGTGCCTCCGGAGACACCAAAGTCAATCTGCCGACTGAGCTACATGCACGGACACGCGAATTCTATTTGTTGTAAAACTGGCTATGAGAGAGGTCTATCTGTTAAGTGGACTGGGTGCTGACCAACGCGTATTTGACTTGGTACTGATGCAAATAAAGGAAACACGTCGCGTCACTGAAAGTTGGGATTGGGAAAATGGCAAATAGGAACAGCCGATCGGGAAATCACTACTTCAGCACCTTCAGCTCAATATTCCGGAAATCAATTGGCTGCCCTTCACTCTGAAGGGCAATAAATCCCGAAGTCAACGGTTTGCCTGGGCGCCAAAGGGCCGTATCGTAACGGTTGGCCACCCCGCCGCCCATTGTCGGCTTCGAGTACTGCAGCACCGTGTCGCCATTAATGACGTGCATGATGAGCGAATCGCCGTAGACGATCAACTCGGCCGCAACCCATTCGTCTTTGGCGAAAGTAGGCGAGCTGGAATCCAGGCAATGCTCGTCGAAGAGCTTGTCCTGATAAACGATGTCTGTTCCCGGCGAACACATATTGCCCGTAGGCCGAGGCTTGCCGTCGGCGAGACCCGCCAGAAATTGCATCTCGACCGAGATGGGCCAGTCCTGTTCTTTTAGCATGGTGCGCGGGTCTTGTGAATGGTACATCACGCCGCTGTTCAGCATGGTGTATTCGGGTGCACCGCGCTGCAATTCACCGGTAAAGTGGTATTCGAGCTTCAGGTGGAAGTTGCTGTAAGGTGTGTTGTAATACAGGTGAGAGAACTGGTTATTGAAATCGCTGTATTGATCATAGCGGACCTTGATCATCCCGTCTTCGACGCGAAAGGTGTTGCCAAAATTCACGCCTGTTTCGTGGTGATGCACTTTCACAGTCCAGTCATTCAGATCTTTGCCATTGAAGAGTTTAATCCACCCTTCGGTAGAATCCGCCCGGACTTCCGTCGTTGCCGATTGTTCGTCAGCGGATCGTTTTGTGCAGCCAGGAAGGATGAGGACGATGAGGAGGAGTATAGAGACGTGTTTCATAATAGACCCCTGACTTCCGGGGATTGTTCAGTGAATCAAATTACGGTAATTTTAATTGGATTCAGATATGAAACCAACCCCCTTAAACGAAGAAGCCGTCTCGCAAGACGGCTTCTTTGGTTTGAATACCAGCGAAATGAATTCCTACTTCTTTCCGCTTGAGTCTTTCGTTGACTCCAGCACACCGTCAGTTGAATAGGTCAGAACAATCTTTTCGCCATCCTTCTTCGCATTATACGTATAGTGCTCAGGTGTGAAAGTCGTTTTGCCATTCGCCATCTTTTCAGTGTAGTGAAGTTTCCAGTACCCTTTGTCCTGCAGATCACTATGATCTTGCTGGAAGGCTTTAACAACGGCTACCGGCACTTCACTCTCAGTCAGCTTCTTGGTCTTTTCAAATGTTGACTTTTGCGCAAAGGCGGTACCCCCGCAAACGAACAATGCAAATAATGCAACGATCAATGATTTTTTCATGGCGTTATAATATATAGTACGAAGTGTAAACGTTTGCAGAACGTGATCGTTCGCCTTTTGCAGGCCTTTTCAATGAGTGGATCAATGACGCCATGACCGGTTCGAAGTTACACCCCGTGAAAACATCCCACGATGCTAAAAAAACCGCCCATTATTGCTGCCTTCCGACTCGCTCGTACCGGCTCTTTCGCGCGTTCAGTGCACTATTCTTCGGAGGAGGGTCTGGGAGAGGCCTAATGCCGTGTACGTTGCCCCGACAAAGGTGGCGCCAATAACATGCGACTTCATTTCAGAACGCGGTGCTCATTCGCTTCGGAGTGAATTAACAGGGTTCACGCGCGCCGCCTTCCAGGTTTCGTAGCTCACGGTAATCAGTGTAAGGACAAGGAGGCTCACCAGGCTAATCATGAACATCCGAAGGCTGATCTCCGATCGATACACGAAGCCCTCGAGCCAATTGTCGGCCAGGTAATAGGCCAACGGAAGTGCTAGTGCACTGGCGACAATGAATATTTTCAGAAACAGCCAAACGAACATACCTATTACCTGTCCTACGTTTGCACCCAGCACCTTCCGGATGCCTACCTCTTTTGTTTTCTGTTCTGCCGTATAGGAGGCCAGTCCGAAAACTCCCAGCACGGTTATCAAAATAGCCAGGACAGCGAAGCTCTTCGCCAACGATGCCACACGATTCTCCGACAAATACATCCGGCCAAATTCATCGCTGACGAACCAATAGTCGAAACCAACTCCCGGAAATATTTCCTTCCAGTTCTTTTCGATCGCGGCGATGTTCTCCTGGAAGTTACCGGCTGGAAGTTTTACGTACGCGATGCGATCAATAAAGTGAATGTGCGGATTCAGCATCAAAGGTTCAATGGCGCGATGCATCGACTCGTAGGGAAAGTCTTTTACGATGCCAATTACTTTCATGGATCGAAAATCCGGACCGCGTACGGCGGGACTGAAATAGCGTTCGCTTACCGTGGAGCCGATCACCTTTTCAATTGGTTGGTTCAGCGCCTTCACGGCCGCTTCATTCAGAATGACCGACATCGTGTCGGCGGGATTGCCAGGTTCGAAGTCGCGACCAGCAACAAATTCCAGGGAATACGTTTTGGGAAAGTAGTAGTCAACGTTGAGTTGTTTCCAATTGAGATCCTTGTCTTCGAACTCGGGAAACTTTACCTGGGTACCGATAAAGCCAAAGTAATCGAGCCGAGGTAGGTGATTGCCCATGGTAACCAATTCAATATCCTTGTTCTGCAGGACAGCCTGGCGGAAAGCTTCGAACTTTTGCTGGGGGGCAGTACCTCCGTACCGGATGGATAGCAACTGGCTTCCGGCCTGATTGAGTTTGCTCGTTTGCATGAAACTCATCTGACGGATCACGACAAACGTTGAAATGATGAGCACCAGGGAAACTGCATATTGTATCGTGACAAGACTCCTGCGAAAGAGTTCAGCACCCACGCCGCGCACTACCTGACCTTTCAATACCTCGACCGGCCGGAAGCTTGATAAGTAAATGGCGGGATAACTTCCGCTGATCAATGCCATGGCAATCATGACGCCTGCGACGATAGCGATCATCACCGGATTCATGAGCGAACCAATCGTGAATGTTTTATGCGCCAGATCATTGAATGGCTGAAGGAAAATGACGACGAGTATCAACGCCATAATCAGCGACCCGGCAGTCATGAGGAATGACTCGTAAAAGAACTGTCCTGCGATCTGCGAGCGTTGACTACCCAGGGATTTTCTCAGGCCTACTTCCCGTGCACGTCGTGTCGATCTTGCCGTAGCAAGATTCATGTAATTGATGCAGGCGATGAGCAGGATGAGAAAGGCAACCGAACTGAAAATGGCGAGGTAGGCCTTATCGCCACGGGTGCCATCGTTCTCCCATAAATTGTCGGGATCAAAATGCAGCTCGCTCACCGGCGTCAGGAAGGCCGACATCTTGAAACCCTGTGTGCGTACGGCTGAATCATTTTCAATCATCGATGCCGCGAGACGCTTCAGTTCATCCTCAATAGGTTTCACATCGGAGCCGGGTTTCAGCACGACATAGTTTTCGAAGAACGATATGTTTTGAAAGTTAGACCCTTCCAAATACTGATCAAAGTTCTCGACAACGCCTCTGAACGCATTAATGTTGATCAGGTACTTCGACTTAAAATGCGAATTGGACGGAAAATCCTTGTAGACGCCGGTGACCATCACGTCAACTTCCTTTCCATTCGTGGCAAAATTGTGTTTAATGGTGAGAATCTCTCCCAACGGATCGGCCGATCCAAATATTTTTTGCGCGCCACTTTCGCTCAGCAGAATGGAGTGATGATTGTCGAACATCTTTTCGCGGTTTCCCTTCAGCAGATCGAAGGCAATGATCCGATCAAAGCCCGGTTCTGCCCATTTGATTTCCTCGGTGAGAATGATCTTGTCGGATTTCTTATGATGCACCGTGGTGGGGTACCCGATGTAGTCGATCCGTGCAACGTCGAGCACCTCAGTTCTGCTGGAGCGTAGCGATCCCGATAAAAAACCCGGTGAGGTTGTATTGGCATTGGTTTCCCCCTGCGGATTGGTAAAGGTTGTTCCGATCCGATACGTGTTGGTGTAGTGCGGGTGCATCGTATCGTATTGCAGTTCATCGCTCACATAAAGGAAAATGAGAATGGCACTGGCTAGCCCGAGTGCAAGCCCGAACATATTGAGGACGGCAAACATTTTCTGGCGCTGGAAATTTCTTAGCGCTATAAGGATATAATTGCGGATCATGGCTGGAAGGATTGGGTAGTTCTAAGTACGAGGAACTGTGGCATTCCGGTTATCACCCACCTGGCTGGATTTTGCCAGGTGTTTCCTGACCGGTTAAGGATTCTTGATGAATGGCATAGGATAGCGACTCAAATGCTCTCCGTAACAGTTGTTCAGAATGGGTTTGGCTATCGATCGCAGGTCCAGGCGCGTGCGACCGACAGGCAAAAGCAGTTATGTGCTGAGGCGTGCCTGCTAATGGGCGTAGTCTTCGCTCTTTTGGAACGAGTAGAAAAGATAATACAAGGCGGGAAGAATGAACAAGCTTCCGAGAATCAACGCCCAACCCAGTGCTTGCATGGTTTTATCCGGGGCTGTCGATGCGTTAAGGGAAATCGACTGACCATCCGCCAGCAATACAACCTGTGGGAAATGGGCGTATGTAATGGCCAGCAGGATCATGGTGACCTGGAAGGCAACCAGTACCCGAAGCACAGCGGGACGTTTGCGGTTAATCCATTGCCACAAAACGATCAATGAAGCAGATGCAAGCATGACTGCGGCCAGTCCCACGGGGTTGCGAAAAATCCAATTGAACAGGGGAACGTTTTCAACATAGGCCGATGCAAACACCAGCAGACCGAAACCAATAGCCACCAGGTTGGATACCTTGGCCTTGGTAACAAATCGCCGCCGATCGTGCTCGTTGTCGGCTTCTCCAATGAGATAGACAGCGGCAAGAAATCCACAGAGCGCAACCGTAAAGAGCCCTGTCGATAGGGAAAAAAGATTTAGCCAGGGATAAATATAAGCGTGCATAAAGTCGCTTGCATTCGGATCGATTTGGCCGGCGACTGTGCTGCCCGCGAGAATGCCCAAAAATAGGGGTGTAACGACACTCGAAATCACGAATATCCGATTGTAAACTTTCTGCATGCCATCGTGAACAGCATCGTAGTGTCTGAAGACAAATGCTGTTCCCCGTGCGGTGACGCCCATGAGCATGATGACCAGCGGAATGTGCAGATGCGTGGACAGCAAACTGTAAACGGAGGGAAAGCCGACAAACAGGATCACAATGGCGATGATGAGCCACATGTGATTGGCTTCCCAAATGGGCCCGATCGCCTGATACAACGTTTTTCGCGTACGCGTCACGTTCTTTTTAGAGGTGAACATTTCTATGATCCCCGCACCAAAGTCTGCACCGCCCAGCAGAAAGTAGAGCAGGACAGAAAGGCCGAGATACAGCGTTACTACCGTGCTCATGCCGGTGTTGGTTTATCGTACAATACCGGAACCACCTTGATTTGCCGGTGCAAAAGGAAGATCACCACGAAGGACAGCGAAAGATACACGGTCGTAAAAAGACATAACGACCAGACGATGCCGGGCATGGGTGTTACGGCGTCGGCCGTTTTCATCACGCCATAAATGATCCAGGGCTGACGGCCAACCTCCGTAACGGTCCAGCCAGCCTCCACGGCGATGAATCCTAACGGAGTGGCTAGAGCAAAAATCATCAGGAACCACCGCTGCGTTAGCCAAGAGCTTTTTTTAATAGCCACGAGGAATAGCAGCGAGATCAACGCGAGAAAACTACCGATAGCCACCATAACCTGGAAGGCATAGTGCACGATGGCCACAGGCGGATGAAAATCGGAGGGAATATCGGCCAGGCCCTTCACTTCCGCTTCGGTATCTCCATAAGCCAGCCAGCTGAGCATTCCCGGCAGTTTGATCGCGTGAGTAACCGTTTGTGTCTTTGCATCGGGGATGCCGCCAACGATGAGGCCGGCGCCCCGTTCCGTGTGAAAGTGCGCCTCCATCGCCGCGAGCTTCGCCGGCTGCCGCTTCGCGACATCCTTGGCCGAGTGATCACCACTGATGGGCTGGAGCAGCGATGCGATTGACGCGAACAGTGCGGCAATCTTAAATGCCTTCATGTGAAATCGCACGTTCTTCTTCTGATAGACCATGGCCGCATGAACACCGGCCACCGCAAAGCCTGTAGCTGCGAAGGCCGCCAGGGTCATGTGGATCGACTGCGAAAGCCAGGCGTCGTTATACATCGCGGCTATCGGGTCTACATTCATGTACTTTCCATCAACATAGTCGAAGCCTGCGGGACTGTTCATCCAGGCATTGGCCGATACCACGAGGATGCCACTGGCAAGCCCACTTATTCCTACCACGACACCCGTAAACCAGTGGAACCACCGGTTAAAGATGTTCCAACCATACAGAAAGAATCCTAACGCAATAGCCTCGATGAAAAAGGCTGTACCCTCGAGCGAAAAGGGCATTCCAAAAATCGGCCCTGCATGTTTCATGAACGTTGGCCAAAGCAATCCGAGCTCGAAAGAGAGCATTGTGCCGGATACCGCTCCCGTTGCAAAGAAGATCGCTACGCCTTTGCTCCAGGCCTTCGTGAGATTCTTATAAACTTCATTGCCCGTTCGCAGCCAGAGGAAATGGCTCACTGCCATGAAGAACGGCATCACCATTCCGATGCAGGCAAAAATGATGTGAAAGCCCAGCGAAAGAGCCATCTGCAGTCGCGCGGCCAGAATATCATCCATAACTCGTGGGCTATGGAACAAATATACTGGCGGTGACGGATTCTCAACCAGAAATCAGTTGGCGTTTTGATCGGCCTCGTCGACCCTGCCAAACTCCCAACCGATGATGCTTTTCTTTCTGGCAGGCGACCAACGATATTCTCCCAGTACGCCATCTTTTCGAATCACGCGATGGCAGGGAATCAGGTAGGCGATTTGGTTGGCTCCCACGGCGCTGCCCACGGCCTGTAACGCCCGCGGCTTTCCAATGTATTCGGCCACTCCCTGGTACGTCGTCACCGCGCCCATCGGAATGCGCAGCAACGCTTCCCAGACTTTCAGTTGAAAGGTGGTTCCTTTTACGAATAGATGCAGCGGTCCGGAGTCGGCCTGATCGATGTGAAAGATCCGATCGATCAACGGCGCCGTCACCGATTCATCCGAGCGAAAGAGGGCATTGTGCCAGTGCTCTTTCATCGCTTCTATGGCAAGACCGGGATCTTCATCCGACGCGATAAATGATAGCCAGCAGATGCCCCGGGGTGTCGTTCCCAACAGGGCG
>DATHKA010000282.1:0-41737 GCA_035489615.1 Chryseolinea sp. | reverse complement strand
GCGGTTTGTCAACGATAAACTGCTCGAGCTCGGAGACTTTCCCTTTGCACTTGTAAACATTCAAGTCTCCATTGAAGAGCGCAATACCCGCGCTGTCATAGCCGCGATATTCGAGACGTTTAAGACCTTTGATAACAATTTCCGCCGCCTGGCGATCTCCAACATACGCAACTATTCCACACATAACGGCAAGAGGGTTTATTGAACATTCAAGGGCTTCGTATAATATATGCGAAGCTTGATCCCGCTCTTGGGAAATACGGCACGGTTTAGCGATTTCGCGCCAGTGCTGAACGCAGGTGTAGAAGAAGCATCTGATCCGGGATACAATACGAAAGTGGTTAGCGGAGTGCGGTCGTCATTGCGTATAGACATCTGTTGAAACAGCAAGGTAAACACCCCACTGTACGAACGCTTAGTCGAAGAATACGCCAGCGAACTGCCCTTATCGCCCCGAAGATAGAATACTTGATCGTTGTCGACAAGCGCAGGCGTGGTCGAGGTGGCGAAGTCGTAGCTAAAGTACCCGCGATATCGCACAACGTCAACGCTGTCTTGTGGTCTGGTCGCGGAAAATACCCTAAGGCGATTGTTGCTAGGCGTTAGACTTCTCAACACGATCGATGGAGGAGGCGCGAACGCACTCGACTCTACGTTTTCGACCAGTAACTCCGCCGAGTTCACCAGAATGTTGGGAATCGTATCGATAAAATTGTAGAAGTTGGTAAAGTCAACTTTCGTCAAGATCCCCGTGCCCGATTGAATGTAGCGTGTCTCCGAGTCCTTGAAGTAGTCTTGGTGATATTGCTGGATTTGAGCGAGCTCTGTGGCTGACCGATCGCCGTTGATCTGGTTGAAGCTGATGACACCGCCCAATCCCAGTTCCAGCGCAAGGGTGTCTTTGTCGGTATGATAGTGCAATAATAAACGTGTACCTGCCGCAGAGGGCGCGAAACCTATGGCCTTGTCGGCGGCGTCAGGTCTTATCACCAGCCCCTTGAATTGCTCAATGAAGTCGTTGTATTTGACGAACAATGAGTCTTCGCTACTGCTACCGTCCCTATACCGCTCAGCAGCGGCAAAGATGTCGCGGCCAAAAGCATAGTTAAGAGGAACTTTCACCGTAATGATCGTATCGTAGTCGGTAGAGCTGATGGCAAAATCATCAAAGTCATCCGGGTCGATGGTGAATGATTTGTTACCCAGCAACGTGCCGGTCGACACCGACGACTTATTGAAGTAGTACTGGAGATTATCAAACTTGATGACGTCTTCCAGTTTGTACACAGACATAGACTGCGAGGTCTTAACGTTAGACCCGTAGTGATACAGATCAAATTGCAGTCGTAACGACACCGAGTCAAACACAGCCCCCGTGGCTAATTTTGCTACGCCGACAGGAAAATACTGCGTAACGGCACTGGCGCTAACCGTGCCAAATCTGTCGTCCTGATAGCTTCCGACTAATAGACGATTCGGTTCCGAATTGTAGAAAAAGTTGGAGGTACGCAATGAGTCCCTGAGCAGCACGCTGCTTTCTACGGGGATTTCAAAATAAGATACCTTGAATTTGGTGTTTGGATTTTTATAACCTAAAACGCTTACTTCTTCCTGGCAGGATAAAAAAAATTGGGCAACCGACATAATGGTCAGTTGCCCAATGCGCTTAACCCATAAGTTCATTATAGAGGTTGTAATACGATTCTGTTGAGTTCTCGTCATTGTCGAAGTTTTCGACCTTCTTTTCTTTGTTCTTCTTGAACAGCCCTTCGAGTTTCTTGTTCTCCCCGGCGACGATCACGGCATCAGAGAATTCCATGCCAAGCTTGATGAAGCCTTCGAAATCAGCGGTCTTGAGATTGCCCAGCATATTATCTTCAATGTCAATCATCTTGACCTTGTCCATAATATCGCCTTTAAATTTGTGAGAGAACGAGTTGTTGTAGATGGTGAACACGGTTTTGGCGTTCTTGAACAACGGGTCGTTCTTATAGGTGGTTTTCAGGTACAGGGGAATGAAGCTGGTAATCCAGTCATTGCAATGCACCACGTCAGGTGCCCATCCCAGCTTGCGAACGGTTTCGATCACTCCTTTGCAGAAGAAGATGGCACGCTCGTCGTTATCCTCGTAAAACTTGTTTTCCTTATCGTGGAAAACCGATTTACGGTGGAAATAATCTTCGTTATCAATGAAATACACCTGCAACTTTGCATTCGGTATAGACGCAACCTTAATAATCAAAGGCTTCTCCTCATCACCAACCGCGATATTAATCCCCGACAGCCTGACAACTTCGTGTAATCTGTTCTTACGTTCGTTAATTATTCCAAATCTTGGAACCAGGATCCTGATCTCCATCCCTCTTTCCTGCATAGCCTGAGGAAGTTTGCGCACAAAGTCCGCAACTTCGGAGGTTTGCAGAAACGGATTGATCTCGCTGGCTACATAAAGAACTCGAAGTTTTGACATATTGATTGAATTTTAATGTAGAAGGAAAATTGAACCACAAAAGTACAAAAAATTACCCCCCTGATCAACTAATTTTCAGTTTTCCCTATATCTTTGCGACCCTTTGCCAAAATGACGTAAAATGAAGATTTTCAATGAGATAGGCCCCTTCCGGACCTACCTGACGGAAATTACCACGAATGGCAGAACGGTGGGTCTGGTGCCGACCATGGGTGCCCTCCATCAGGGTCATATTTCGCTTATCGAGGCCTCGAAAAAGGCCAACGATGTCACGATTTGCACGATTTACGTCAATCCAACCCAATTCAATAATCCGGCGGACCTGCAAAAGTATCCGCGAACATTCGAACACGATGTAGCGATGCTTGAAAGCGTATCCTGCGACATACTACTCGTGCCCAACGACGCTGAAATGTATGCCGATAAGCCCCTGCTGACATTTGATTTCGGACATCTTGACAAGGTGATGGAAGGATCGTTTCGCCCCGGGCATTTCAGTGGTGTGGCGCTGGTTGTTTCGAAACTCTTTCACATTTGCGAACCTGAGCGGGCCTATTTTGGACAAAAGGACTGGCAACAGCTCACGATCGTCAAAAGGCTGGTAAATGAACTCAAGTTCAATATTGAGATCGTTTGCATTCCAATAGTCCGGGAATCGGACGGCGTTGCGATGTCGTCGCGAAATCAACGCCTCTCTCCGGAATTCCGTAAGCAGGCTCCCGTACTTTACCAGACACTCCGTCTCGCGGGTTCGCGTCTCCGCCAGTCGGAACCGGTGGAAACGGTAAAAAAGGCAGCCAAGGACGCAATCGAATCCCATACCAATATCAGGGTTGAATACTTCGAAGTGGCTGATCCATTGAACCTCACACCGCTCAGTCGTGTTGAAAAGGCAACGGAAGCCATTATTTTTGTGGCGGTCACTGCCGGCGATGTCAGGCTGATCGACAATATGTTTTTGGATTGAGTTTTGATTGTACCCTTCGGATAAAAAGTAAGGGGATTTGAGCCCTGTTTTAAAGACGTGAGAATAGAAGTACTGAAGTCCAAAATTCACCGGGCACGTATCACCCAGGCTGAACTTCACTATGTGGGTAGTATTACCATCGATGAAGATCTGATGGACGCTGCCAATCTTATTGAAGGAGAAAAAGTAGCGGTCGTCAATGTCAACAACGGTGAACGTTTGGAGACCTATGTGATTAAAGGCGATCGCGGCTCGGGTATGGTGTGTCTCAACGGCCCGGCTGCGCGCAAGGCACAAGTGGGCGATATCGTGATCATCATTTCATATGCCTCGATGAAATTGAAAAAGGCGAAGGAATTCAAACCTACCATCATCTTTCCCACTCCCGATAATAAGTTACCTTAGTCCCGAAAATATCGCGAAAGCTTCGTGTCGGGAATACGCAACACTATTCAGTATGGTTTGATTCTGCTGGCCACGGGCCTGCTAATCTGGTTTTCATTGCGCGGCATCCACGTGGCGGGTGGTGGCAACAAGTGGGATTATCTCGTGGCGGCATGGCAGCACGCTCACAAAGGATGGCTGGTCGTTATGGCGATCATCATGATATTCAGCCATTGGCTCCGCGCAATCCGGTGGCTAATCCTGCTGGAGCCGGTGGGCTTCCGTCCGAAGGTTCGGGATACCTTTCTTTCCGTCATGGTAGGCTACCTGGTAAACCTCGCGATACCCCGCGGTGGCGAAGTGTCCCGCTGCTACAACCTTTACAAACTCGATAAAACGCCGGTAGAAATTTCCTTTGGCACTGTGGTGGTCGAGCGAATCGTTGATCTGATTTGTATGTTGTCGATCATTGCCTTCGCGTTTTTAGCCGAGTCGCAAAAGCTGTTTGCCTTTGTAGCAACGCTACCCATAGGCGCAGGCGGCGGGACATCGCGGGTCATCGTGATCGCTATCGTTGTGGCCATTTTGCTTGTCATGGGTGCCGTGCTCTACTGGGTGGTCAACCGAAGCCAGCGAGTCAAGAATTTTCTCAACAAAACCTGGAGTGGTTTCAAAGGAGGACTTACTTCCGTTTTCAGGCTCAAGAATAAATGGCCTTTCATTCTCTATTCTTTGGCGATCTGGGGTTTGTACTTTCTTATGAGCTATGCTGTCATTCGGGCCTTTCCCTCCACCAGCGTGCTTGGATTCCATGCCGTGTTAAGCTTGTTCGCGATTGGCGCAATAGCTATGGCCGTTCCTCTACCCGGCGGCGCAGGCTCTTATCATGTGCTGGTTCCGCAAGGACTTTTCTTCCTCTACAGCATTCCCAAGGCCGACGCCGTTGCCTTCACCTTCATTTTTCATGGCTGGCAAACCGCTGTCCTTGTGGTAGTTGGCGCGATTTCGCTCGTCATCACGTCGCTGCTCATCAAAAAAGTTTCGAAGGTCCCTTAAACCTTCGTCCGTCACCCCCATCTAAGCAACGTCTTTCAAAAGAAAGATAAATGAATTCGCCCTGGCCAGGTTTGGGTTCGCATAGCTCGGAACAGAACTAAACCATTGAATCATGAAAACCAAATTCTTAAGATCAATCCTGACGATGATCACCGCGGCGTTGGTGATGGTAGCGTGCGAGCGCGACGAACGATTTTCGCAAGGCTCGGACGAAGAGGAGGAGCAAACACTCGAATCAGCCTCCCTGGGTGAAGACGCCAGCGACGACGTCCTGGAAGTCGCGGGCCAGGTTGAAACACAAATGGCCAATGCCGGCGGAAGAATGAGCGGCGACGCGTGTGCGACGGTAACGAAGGATACCGAAAACAAAACCGTCACCATTGACTTCGGCGATGGATGCGTGGGTCCTTACGGGCGCGAACGAAGCGGTAAGATCATCATTGCGTATAGCGGCGTGGTTGGTGATTCCATCAGCAACCGGATCATCACTTTTGAAAATTACTTTGTCAACCACAGAGAAGTATCAGGAACTATCGGACTGCGAGACATTGCTATCAACGACGCGGGTAATTTGCAATCGACCAAGCACCTGGCTGACCTGAAGGTAACTTTTCCCAATGGGGAGTATGTCGTATTTAACGGAAGCAGAACTCGCGAGCTTTTGTCCGGTTATGCGGACAACGATCCCTCCAATAACGTCTACAAAATCACGGGTTCGATTTCCGGTCAGTCGACCACGGGACGCTCATTCACGGACGAAATCACAACCCCCATCATTGCCAATTGGTCATGCGCTGCGGTGGGCAATTTTGCCAGGGTAAGCGGCGTGGTGGAGATGACCCGTCTCGGTGGCTATGTAGCGCGGAAGCGCCTCGTAAACTATGGCGATGGTGAATGTGACAACATCGTTACGGTCACAACTTTCCGCCGGACATACGTGGTGACAAGTATTTAGTCTTTAGTCCTTAGTCCTTAGTCCTTAGTTGTTATGAGCACATATATAGTTTTTTGGAACGCAGTGTTCGCAGGACTATAAGTACTAAAAACAACTCAGGACTAAGGACTAAAGACTATTTTTACTATTTCATGGCCTTGTTGTCACGATCCGGGGAATTTATTGAATCGATGTTGAAGCTCACACGCTTTGGAAACCTCGTGATGATTTCGTTCGCGCAATATTTTACCGCCGCGTTCCTTATCGACAAACAGACTGTTTTTGACCTGCGCCTGTTTTTGTTATCCCTGTCTACGATGGCAGTAGCTGCGGCCGGCTATATTATCAACGACTACTATGACGTTAAAATTGATTACATCAATAAGCCAGACCGCGTCGTCATTGGCAAAAGCATCACCAGGCGTTTCGCAATCCTGTTTCATGTCCTGCTGTCACTCGTGGGTATCTCGCTCGGTGTTTACCTGTCGTGGAGAATCACGGCCTTAAATGTGGTGTCTGTATTTTTGTTGTGGCTTTATTCAAACAGCTTGAAACGCTTGCCGTTCGTCGGCAATCTGACGGTAGCACTCCTCACAGGAGCCGCCGTGTACAGCGTGGACATACTATATCGCACCGGCAATGCGCTCATTGGCGTTTTTGCCGTGTTCGCTATGTTCATGACGCTCGTTAGGGAAATCATTAAAGACATAGAAGACCTGAAGGGAGACAACACATTTGGATGCAAAACCCTGCCTATCGTATGGGGTATCCGCCGTACGAAACTCGTTGTCTACCTGATCGTGATAGTATTTTCAATTACCGTGGTATCCCTGAATTATCAGTACCAGGCTTTGCCCTTCCGCTATCAACTGATCTTTCTCTTCGTACCGCTGCTAATACTGGTCTGGAAACTCGTACGGGCAGACACAAAACTCGACTTCATGTACCTGAGCACTTTGTGCAAGGTTATCATGCTTATGGGAATTGCCAGCATGGCGTTTGTATAACCGGTGAGTTCTTTGTTTTCTTTGTCCTTCATTTTCCGCTCATGAACACAGCACGCATAGCGATTTTTGCATCTGGTAACGGCAGCAATGCCGAAGAAATTATCCGGCACTTCAAGCATCACCAGGATGTTGAAGTTTCTTTGTTGTTGAGCAACAGTCCCGATGCCTATGCACTCAAGCGCGCGGAGAACCATGGCATCGCCAGCAAAATCTTTGACCGGAAGATCTACCGGGAATCAACGCAGATCCTGGAATGGCTTGAAGAGGCGGGTATAACACACATTGTTCTGGCAGGCTTTCTTTGGCTGCTGCCGGCGTACATCCTCGACCGTTATCCAAATCGCATTATAAACATTCACCCGGCGTTGCTTCCGAAGTATGGTGGTAAGGGAATGTATGGCATGAAAGTTCATGAAGCTGTCAAGGCAGCAGGCGACACGGTGTCCGGGATTACGATCCATCTGGTGGACGCTCAATATGACGAGGGCAGAGTAGTTTTTCAGGCAACTTGCCCGGTGTCTGCTGATGATCGGCCTGAGGATATTGCGGCAAAAATACACGTGCTTGAGTATCAGCACTTTCCTAAAGAAATAGAAAAATGGCTAACGAGTGTTTTAACACCATAAAAATTGGCTATTTTGGTAGTGTGAACAGGCCACCCCACTAACCTGTCGAAGAAGGCATCACGCCTTACTGCAAATCAATCTTTTAGAGTTCATCCCATTGGGTTATGAAGCTGAAGTATATTGAGAGCTTTGACGGGCTGCGGGGAATTGCCATCCTAATGCTGATGGTGTTTCATGGAAGTTATGGATACTTCGCTGGCGGCATCCCCAGAGTGGATCTGTTTTCCATCATGAGCGGGTTTCTGATCACCTACCTCCTATACTCCGAATACAGCAAGACAGGAACCATTTCGTTCAAGAACTTTTATGTGGGACGCGCCCTGCGGCTGTTGCCGGCTTTGTTCTTGTGCATATTGCTTGCCAATCTGCTGTGGACGATTACTCCGCTTCCGGCTGGAAGTGATCGAACCATCACCAACCTCGCTTCCCTTTTTTACTTCTCAAACCTCGTAATTGATAATTATTTAGGAAACCTCCCGCATCTCTGGTCCTTGTCGGTAGAGGAACACTTCTACTTCATCTGGCCAACCCTCTCACTGGTGCTATTGTTCAAGCTCAAGGACAAGGGAAGGATCGTATTTTTAGGTGTGACGATAGCCATGCTGGAAGTGTTCCGCGTCGCCGCCTACCTGAATCAGGACGCCTGGAGGTCGGGCATTTTTTGGATCGATCCCTACGGCTTTACGCTTTGTCGTATTGACTGTATGCTGATCGGAGCCCTGATCTTTTTCGTAGTCTATCGGGACAAATACAATTACGGAGCACCAACACCGTCCCGGTACGATAATATCTGGCTAGGTATATTGGCTGTTGTCTTCGTCAGTTCGGGTCTGTTCCTCAGCTTCTCAGATCGCCTTTGGCTGGAAGGGGGCTTTGTGGTGACTAACCTGGTATGCGCTGCGATCGTGGTCATTACGCTGCGCAATCCAACACACCCGGTATTATCGCATCGGCTGGTAAAGTGGCTAGGTGTGCGGTCGTATGGTATATATCTTTACCATCTGCCTATTTTTTATGCCTTGGAGATCTTTCGTGTGCACCACGACAATGTGAACTTTCTTGTCGTGTCGTTTTTCAGATTTGCCCTGTCAATTGCCTTCGCTGCGTTGTCGTATCAGTTCCTCGAGCTTCCGTTCCTGAGATATAAGAGCCGGCGCAAGAAAGCATTGACACCGATCGGACAGCCGCTTGAACCGAACTGGCCACTTGCCACCCACCCCGGGACGCTGATGACCGTGATCATGAACGGAACGGTGGAAACAAATGGGGCCGTAACCACGAAGTCCGATGCCCCCAAGGACACTACATCGCTCGGCGGTTGAGTTCCGGGATCCGGTCGAACAGCTTGAGCGCGTTCAAAAACACCTCGTTGGTCTCATTGATGACCGGGAAAAACCCGTCATTGCCCCAGAGTTTTCGCGCGATCTGTGCCTTCACATGTACCTGGAACAGGCTCTTCTTCTTCATCAACTCGCGTCGGTCAGCACGCACCTTGTTCCGCTCACCCACTCTTACCAGTTCAGCCAGCATCTGATCCGATACCTGGAACGTTTTGAAGAAGTGTTCGAATCCTTTGCTTACCAATTCCTCTTTGTGAGTTTCCGCATAACCAAATGTAAACTCCTGAATGGACGTCGAAGTGTACAGCTCATTCAGATAATGGCTATTCAGCGTCGTATCAAGGGGTACAAAGTAGTCGGGCATAATACCGCCACCACCATATACCGAGCGGCCACTGGCTGTTGCGTATTTGAGCGAGTCGTTAAAGTGGATGCTGTCGGCATGGAAGAACTCCCCATGGTCGTAGCGGCTGACAATGTCGCGGGAATACTCGTCGCCATCCGTGTATGGCTTTTGTATCGAGCGTCCGGAGGGCGTATAGTATCGTGAGATCGTGAGCCGCAGTTCAGAGCCATCGGTCAACTCGAACGGTGACTGAACAAGTCCCTTGCCAAAGCTACGTCGGCCCACAACCAGTGCCCGATCATTGTCCTGTAACGCACCTGCCAGGATTTCCGAGGCCGACGCACTGCCCTCATTCATCAAAACGATCAGGTCTCCTTGCTCAAATTCGCCCCGGGCAGTAGACGACGCATCGGAATTGTATTTCTTCTCTTTGCCATTCGTAAACACGATCTTCTTCCCGGCAGTCAGGAAGTCGTCGGCCATGTCGATGGCCATATTCATGTATCCGCCAGGGTTTCCCTGCAGATCGAGGACGAGCTTCTTCATGCCTTGATCCTTCAGCTTCTTCAGCGACGTGTGAAATTCCTCGAAAGTAGTGGCTGCGAAGCGGTTCACCTTGATGTAACCCACTTCACTGTCCACCATGTAGGCCACGTCGACAGAGTATTGCGGGATCTTATCGCGGATAATCTTATAATCAATCGCCCTGTTGCGGCGCAGGATCGTGACGTTAACTTCCGTGCCCTTCGGACCTTTAAGGGCCTTCATGACATCGGGAGAAGTGACACCGATGCCGGCCAGCATCTTTCCATCCACCTTGATGATCTTGTCGCCCGACTGAATACCCAGCGCCTCGGAAGGCCCGCCGCTCAGGGCCGAAACGACCACGATGGTGTCCTGGAAAATGTTGAATTCGACCCCGATACCGTCAAAATTTCCGCGTAAATCCTCGTTGGCGGCGTTGCGGTCGGCGGCCGAAATGTAGGCCGAGTGAGGATCAAGCTTGTTAAGCATGTGCTGAATAGCGTCGTCCACCAGGGCGCTTGTGTTGACCGTGTCTACATATTCGTTCTGTATCTGGGTAAGGACATCGCGGAACTTTTGCACGTCGCGACTCACCTCCGACGCTCCCTTCTTGGCGCTCAGACTTGCCCCCAAAAATATCCCTGCCGCGAGGCCAAGGCAAAGCACAATAGGAAGCCGGATCTGATATTTCGAATTATTAGGTACGCTCATTAAAAGCTGGTTTTTGATCAATAACGAACTACAAAATTAAATGTTGGCGGCTAAAATCAATAACGCAGTCCGCCGGGTGAATGGTTTCACCGGCCCATCCGGGCCTATTTGCCAACCGATTGCATAGCTTATGCAACTCCTGTGCCGGAGCGCGCCACGCCATAGGAGGCCTGAATTCCGCTTTAATCAGGTCCCAGAATTTTGGCCTTCACCCTGGAAAATTCACTTATATTTACAGAACCCTTATGAGCAAGCTCACCTTGAAGGATACGCGCATCGCTGAACTGGTGGATCAAAATTATGTCCACGCGTATGTGCTGTATTATTTCGGGATCAAATTCTATGAGCACTCTACACTCACGCTGGAGCAGGTATGCCAGCAACGTGGCCTGAAGGTGGAACAAGTGATTCGCGAAATGGAATCCCCTTCGTATTTGAGAGAAGCGGATCTCCCCCTGGTATCATATCCTATCGACCTTATTCTGGAGTACCTCAAGCACTCACATTTTCTCTTCATCAAACACAAGTTGCCTTACATCGCGCGGCTGGTGGAAAGTTTCAAGGCCAATCATCCTGACTACAACGCAGTAGAGCGCGACCTGAAGATCGTGTTTCCGCTTTTCGTGGAGGATTTCATTGAGCACATCTACGAAGAAGAAGATACGCTGTTTTCCTTTATCCTGGAAATGGAGCGCGCTGCCAAATTGAGTTATGTCCCGACCAAACTTTACTACCTGTTGGAGAAGAATTCGGTTCACAAGTTTGCGATGGAACATGAGGCGCACGATGATGAAATGGAAGGAATCCGTAACATAACCCGCGATTATAGCCTCGAGCCAACGGCGCCGTTACACGTTAAGGTGCTTTATAATGAACTCAAGGCGCTCGAATCGAGTCTGGTTACCCACGCACGGATCGAGAACGAGATACTTTTTCCTAAAGCCATGTCACTTGAGACAAAAATCAAGGTTGGCTTCGCTGAGAAAATCAAACTAAACTAATCAACTCGCTTCGCTGCACCTGCGTTCCGGATGTGTAAGGAAAAGGTTCCCTGGTTCCGGAAAAATGAGGAATTCTCGGCGAACTTTCAGGGCAGAGATGCGTTAATCTATTCCACCCAGCTTTGTAGTTATGAGAAAGGTTATCTTAAATCTGGCCGTTACGCTCGATGGATATATTGAAGGTCCCAATGGAGAGTATGACTGGTGCCTTACGGACCATGATTATGGTATGTCGGCATTCCACGAAAGGATCGATACCATTCTGATGGGATCGCAATCTTTCAAAATGCTCATCGGCTTTGGAGCACCCTATCCCGAATACAAATTGGTCGTTGCATCTTCGTCGCTGGACGCCCACAACTTTAAGAACGTTACGGTCGTGAAAAATGATATCGTCGGATTCGTGCGGAAAATGATCACAGAACCTGGAAAAGACATCTGGCTCTGGGGCGGCGCGAAACTGTTTCACACACTCTTTGAACATAAGCTGGTGCACGAACTGTCGCTGTCAATTCACCCCCTGCTGTTGGGCAGCGGCCTGCCGTTGTATCCTGCGCTTAAAGACAGGAAGACGTTAAAATTAACCAACTCGATCACGTATCCATCAGGACTCGTGCAGCTGTATTATAGTCTGTAATCGGCCGACGGGTTCACGTTTCATAACTTGCGTGCATGGGAAGAATATTGGCTGTCGATTATGGCGCGAAACGCACCGGCCTGGCGGTAACAGATCCACTGCGAATTATAGCAACGGCTTTAGAGACGGTACCCAGCGCGGACCTGCTGCCTTATCTCATCGCATACGGAGCACGCGAGATCGTCGATGAATTTGTTGTGGGTATGCCGAAGACGCTGAAGAACGAAGACTCACAGAATGCGCCACGCGTGCGGGCATTCATAGAGAAACTGAAAGTTGCTTTTCCCGGGAAACCTGTTCACGAGGTTGATGAACGATTCACTTCAAGCCTGGCCAAACACGCCATGCTGGAGAGTGGTGCCAGCAAGAAAGACCGACGCGATAAGGGCAATGTCGACAAAGTCAGCGCCGTCATTATTTTACAGTCTTTTATGTCGGCCGTGCGTCCTGGCTAGCACGTCCTGGCAAAAATAGTTATACCTCTTTTTTGGGTATTGACCTGTCCCGGGCTCATGTTTCCCTGTCTGGATAATTCTTGATCTGGATCGTTTTGCATCGTCATACTCACGCAATTTTTGACTTTTGGAGATGATTTATTAAGGTTACATTTGTGGCCATGATTTATCCGATTGTTATGTACGGTGACCCGGTGCTGCGTCAGCGAGCTGCTGATATTCCCACAGGCACGGACTTGTCGCAATTGATTGAGGACATGTATGAGACCATGCACAACGCTAGCGGTATTGGTCTCGCAGCTCCGCAGATCGGAAAGTCTATTCGCATTTTTGTTGTTGACGGAACCATCATTGAAGATGAACTCGCCATGGCCGACTTCAAAAAGGCTTTTGTCAATCCCGTCATACTCGACGAAACGGGTGAGGTTTGGGAATATGAAGAGGGTTGTCTGAGCATTCCCAACATTCGCGAAAAAGTGGAACGCCATGAAAAGCTGCGCATTCGCTACTACGACGACGAATGGAATCTCAGAGAAGAAGAGTTCGACGGCATGAAAGCGCGGATCATTCAGCACGAATACGATCACCTCGAAGGAAAGATGTTCGTGGACTATCTCACACCGCTGAAGAAGCGATTGTTGAAAGGCAAGCTCTCCGATATTTCGAAGGGCAAAGTCGATACGGAATACCGCATTGCGGCTCCCCAGAAAAAGTAACAGATCAACGCCGGCCCGCATGAGGATTGAATCCAAAATTCCCGACGTCGGCACATCCATTTTTACCGTCATGTCGAAGATGGCGCTGGACTACGATGCCATCAACCTGTCGCAGGGATTTCCCGATTTCATGATCGATGATGTTATCATCGAACTCGTGCATCGGTATATGCGTGAGGGCTACAATCAGTATGCGCCCATGCCGGGCACTCCGGAATTGCGCAACGTTATCGCGGAGGTAGTACAAAGTTCATTTGGTCGCCGTGTTGATCCGGACACAGAAATTACCATCACCTCGGGCGCAACCGAATCGATCTTTTCTGTCATCTCCGCATTTGTGACAACCGGCGACGAGGTGATCATGTTTGATCCTTCATACGACTCTTACGATCCCGCCGTGAGATTGAATGGAGGAATCCCCATCCACATCAACCTGACGGACTCTTTTGGTATCGATTGGGATCTGGTGCGCGCGCGAATCACGACTTCTACCCGGATGGTGATCATTAATACGCCACACAATCCCAGCGGATCAATTCTTGCCGAGGCCGATCTCCTTGAGCTCGAACGCATCGCCGAGCAGCACGACCTGCTCGTGCTCAGCGACGAGGTATATGAGCGCCTTATCTTCGATGGAGCAACCCACCAAAGCGTACTGCGCTTTCCCGCGCTCGCCAACCGAAGTTTCGCAGTCTTTTCTTTCGGGAAAACGTTTCATGCTACCGGCTGGAAGATGGGTTATGTAGTGGCGCCCGCAGCGCTCACGACAGAAATCCGCCGGACACACCAGTTCGTGGTGTTCAGCGTAAATACTCCCATTCAGCTGGCCATGGCAGACTATCTCCGCGATCCCGACCACTATACGACGCTTGGTTCGTTTTATCAGCGGAAACGGGATTTCTTTCTGAACGAGATCCGGGGCTCCAGCTTTGAACCAATCGCCAGCCGGGGATCGTATTTTCAATTGCTTTCGTATCGGGCCATATCACGCGACCGGGACGTAGCCATGGCCGAACGCTTGACCAAAGAACACAAGGTCGCCTCCATCCCGATTTCGGTATTTTACAAGGACCATACTGATCACAACATCCTGCGATTCTGCTTTGCCAAGAAGGAGGAAACGCTCGCAAAAGCGTGTCGCATCCTGCGCGCGCTCTGAGCGGGCAGCGCATTCTAAATTTTTATTGGAGAAATTGATGGGCAATTCCTTTATTTGCGGGCTGAAGGCGGCCTATGCAGGACTTGAAATTTAGTGTGATCCAGTCGGAACTTCACTGGGAAGATACGGAAGCCAATTTGGCTGCCTTCGAAGAGAAGATCTGGCAATTGAATAGCTCGACCGATGTAATCGTGCTGCCAGAAATGTTTACGACCGGTTTCACCATGTCGGCAGCCAAGAATGCCGAGTTCATGAACATGCGTACGTTCAAGTGGATGAAGCACATGTCGGAGCAAACTGGCGCTTTGATTCTTGGCAGCTACATTGTATCGGTGCATGACCGCTACTACAATCGGCTGCTTTGGATGGAACCCACCGGCAATTACCGGACTTATGACAAGCGGCACCTGTTCCGGATGGCGAACGAGCACAAGACCTATGCACCTGGCGAAAGCTTGCTGATATCGACCTGGAAGGGATGGCGCATTTGCCCGTTGATCTGTTATGATCTACGCTTCCCTGTCTGGAGCCGGAATAAATGGGACGCAGCAGCCAAACGCCCCTCTTATGATGTTGCCGTATACATAGCAAACTGGCCTACTGCCCGGGTAGAGGCTTGGGACACGTTGCTGAGGGCGCGTGCGATCGAGAACCTGTCTTATGTCATAGGTGTGAACCGCATCGGGCTTGATGGCAATGGCGTCGAATACAACGGCCATTCGGCAGTGATTAGCCCTCGCGGAGATACAATCTTCACAAACGAGGGAGCGGAAATGGTGCACACGTTGGAATTGAGCGCGAATTCGCTTCATTCGTTCCGCGATAGATTCCCAGCCTACCTTGACGCAGACGAATTCACGGTTGAATACGAACATTACGAAGAATCAGACTTCGGGGTTTGATCTCATGACAAAATTTTCACTTCGCCAGACAGGCGTATAATACTCAACTGCAAGCATGTCTCAACGCAAGATTGCCAGAGCTCTTATTTCCGTCTATTATAAGGACAACCTGGAGCCAATAATACATTCCCTTGCAAAAAACGGAGTGGAGTTAGTGTCAACAGGAGGAACCCAGGAATTCATCGAGAAGCTTGGATACCCGGTAACGCCAGTTGAAAAGCTCACCGGCTATCCATCAATTTTTGGCGGACGCGTGAAAACCCTGCATCCCGCCGTCTTTGGTGGCATACTCTATCGGCGCGAAGACAAGTCTGACGTAACCCAGGCGGCGGAGTTCCACATCGGACCACTCGATCTCGTTATCGTGGATCTATATCCGTTTGAAGAGACTGTAGCCAAAGGAGGATCGGATGAAGATATAATTGAGAAGATCGATATCGGCGGCATCTCGCTGATCAGGGCCGCAGCCAAAAACTTCAATGATGTGCTCATCGTTTCGTCGCGATCGCAGTATGGTGATCTTTTGCGTTTGATCCAGGCAAAGGCATGTGCTACAGACCTGACTGATCGTAAACACTACGCTGCTGCGGCCTTCGACGTTACTTCTCACTACGACAGCGCCATATTTGACTATTTCAACGCTGCGGAACAGCTTCCGCGACTCAAGAAGAGCTTCCAGCAGGGCAGGCAGCTCCGTTACGGTGAGAACCCCCACCAGCAGGGTACCTTCTTCGGTGATCTGGACGCATTGTTCGAGCAACTCAATGGTAAAGAGCTTTCGTATAACAACCTGGTCGATGTGGATGCTGCGGTAAATCTGGTAGCCGAATTCGAAGGCGAGAAGGCGTTTGTCATCATCAAGCACACCAATGCCTGTGGTGTGGCAACGAGTTCTTCTTTGAAGGAAGCGTACCTCAAGGCGTTTCAAGCAGACACGATCTCGGCTTTTGGCGGTGTGCTGGCCACTAATCAGCGTGTCGATCTCGCTGCGGCAGAAGAAATTAACAGGCTATTTTTTGAGATTCTGATTGCGCCATCCTTCGACGACGATGCGCTGCAGCTCCTGCGTTCAAAGAAGAACCGGATGATCCTGCGCCAAAAGCAAGAAGTCCGCGAGAAGAAACAGATAAAGAGCATACTCAACGGCGTGATTGAGCAGGACCTCGATTTGAAAACCGATACGGAGGCCGACCTGCGGGTGGTAACCCGCGTGGCGCCGACGCCAGAGCAGGTCAGGGCGTTGTTGTTTGCCAGCAAGATCTGCAAGCACACGAAGTCCAATACCATCATACTCGCAGTTAACGGGCAACTACTTGCCAGTGGTGTGGGGCAGACATCGCGCGTGGATGCACTGAAACAGGCAATCGAGAAGGCGAAAGCTTTCGGCTTTTCCCTGCAAGACAGCGTCATGGCATCCGACGCATTCTTCCCGTTTCCTGATTGTGTAGAAATTGCCTCACAGCAAGGAATCAAGGCGGTTATCCAGCCAGGGGGTTCGGTGAAGGACCAGGATTCGATTGATTTCTGCGATGCACACCAGATGAGTATGGTGTTTACGGGCGTGAGACACTTTAAGCATTAATTTACAATTGACAATTTACAATTATGGGGGTGCCTGTAGGCACCATCGGTTGTTCGATTACGCTTTGCGAACGGGTCACTTGTGAAGAGCTATCAAGCAAGGCATTCAATGGTCCCGATAGGGACCCCATTAATTGTCAATTGTCAATTATCAATTGTTAATTGAATTCGTGGCGACACTAAACGCAACTCGTGTGTTCAAAATTTTACTTAGCCGTCAAAAAACGCACATTTTTAAAGGGGCAGTTAATAATTTACTAAATTGAATCCAATTTTGCGACCTATTCTCATTTTCGCGCAAGGCAACATTTTTTAAACCTCGGTAATCAATAAGAGTACATGGCATTTTTTGATTTTTTCACCAGCGATATCGCTATCGACCTGGGTACGGCAAACACCCTAATTATTTACAAAGACAAGATTGTAGTCGACGAGCCCTCCATCATTGCCATGGACAAGGTTAATAACAAGGTTTTGGCAATTGGTCGCGAAGCCATGCAAATGCACGAGAAGACGCATGATCATATCAAGACTATCCGACCGCTTAAGGAAGGTGTAATAGCCGACTTTCAGGCTGCGGAGATGATGATCAGGGGCCTCATAAAGATGATCGACACCGGGAAGCGCTTGTTCCCACCGTCCTACCGGATGGTAATTTGCATCCCTTCCGGAATCACCGAAGTTGAGAAACGTGCTGTGCGTGACTCTGCTGAGCACGCAGGCGCAAAGGAAGTGTACATGATCTACGAACCGATCGCCGCGGCCATCGGCACAGGTATCGATATTGATCAGCCCATTGGAAACATGATCGTCGACATCGGCGGTGGTACAACTGACATCGCCGTAATTGCTTTGTCGGGCATTGTATGCGACCAGTCGATCCGCGTGGCCGGCGATACGTTCAACCGCGACATCCTTGATTACATGAGAAGGCAGCATAACCTGCTCATCGGCGAACGCTCTGCCGAACGTGTGAAGATCGAAGTAGGTTCTGCGCTCACAGAGCTTGACGAAGGTCCCGCCGACTACGAAATCCGTGGTCGCGACCTGATGACCGGCATTCCGAAGACGATTAAGATATCCTACTCAGAAGTAGCTTTTGCACTCGACAAGTCAGTATCCAAGCTTGAAGAGGCGGTACTCAAGGCGTTGGAAACATCTCCACCGGAATTGTCGGCCGATATTTACGAGCGCGGAATCTATCTCACAGGCGGGGGCGCATTGCTCCGCGGCCTTGACAAACGACTTGCCCTTAAGACTAAACTTCCCATACACGTGGCAGACGATCCTCTGCGCGCAGTCGTTCGAGGCACCGGCCAAACATTGAAAAATCTTAATCAATTCCGGGCAGTGTTGATGACCTAGTACGTCGTAGCAAAAATTACTTTCCTTTGAACTTGAATCTTTGCTCAGCGAACTACCCCTCAACGAAATGGTCCTTAATATCGATTATTTTTGCAATGACGTACTAGTGCACCGTAGCAATATTAGGTGTACAGTCGACAGCATTGTGCTATCATGCTTATGCGCATTTTACAGGTCAACGATATTAAACTTAATTGCGATGGCGCACTAGGTTGAATGGAGCGGCTCATTCTTTTTGTTTACCAGAACAGGGCTTTTTTCACATTTCTTTTTTTGGAACTTTTCTGTGCGTGGCTCATTGTCCAAAACAATGCGTACCAGGGATCCAAGTTCTTTAATTCGTCGAATGGTCTTGTTGCAGCGATGAACTCGTTCTCGCAGGGCGTGCGCGATTACTTCATGCTTAGTGAGGTAAATCGCACCCTTTCGGAAGAGAATGCGCTGCTGAAGAAAAAAGTCAGTCAGCAGCCAATAACCTACGTGCTGCCTAACAATGCCCTCCTTCGCGACTCTTCGTTCATTAACCAGTACGATTTTGTCAGTGCCAAAGTGGTAAACAACCACGTTGATATGGTGAAGAACTTCATCACCATCAACAAAGGAAAGGACGACGGATTGGAGCCTGGCATGGCGGTAATCAGCCCGCTGGGCGTTGTTGGAAAAGTAAAACTCGTCTCCAGCCACTATGGCGTCGTTACTTCCATATTACACGTCGACGTAATGGTTTCGGCCGTACTGAAGCGAACCGAACACTTTGGAACCGTTCAGTGGGATGGCAAGGATCCCGACCAGGTAGAGTTGCACTACATTCCTCCTCACGTGCGTCCAAACGTTGGTGACACGGTGCTTACCTCTGGTTACAACGCTGTCTTCCCGGAAGGCGTCATGATTGGCGTGATCTCCTCTGTTGACTTAAACAAAGACGCCCTCTTCTATGAAATTAAAGTGCGGCTTAGCCAGGACTTCCGGAAACTGTCGTGGGTAACGGTCGTGAAGAACAATCACCACCTTGAGCAGGATTCATTGGAACAGGTCATTGAAAAACTGGAGCGATGAGCAGGAATATCATACTATCGGTCATTTCCTTCTTCATCTATCTGCTCTACCAGGTATTGATCCTCCAGAATGTAGTGTTGTTTCACACGGCGTTCTGTTTCTTGTACGTCGCATACTTATTGCTTTTACCTGTGGAGAGCAATCCCCTCACCCTTATGGGTATCGGCTTTGTGATGGGCCTGGCCGTCGACATGTTTTACGACAGCGTTGGTCTGCATGCCTTTGCCTGTGTGCTCATCATGTACGTGCGTAATTATTGGCTCAACAACCTCACGCCACAGGGTGGCTATAATACCAACGACGCGCCGTCGGTCTCTCTGAATGGATTGCAATGGTTCACCGTCTATGCAACGCCGTTAGTGTTCATTCATCACGCTGCGCTGTTCTTTGCCGAAGTAGGCGGCTTTTCGATGTTCTGGTTCACCCTTTGGAAAATAATAACGAGCACTTTATTCACAATAATTGTAATTTTAATAGCCCAGTCTTTGTTTCCGGGACGACGGTCTCGCTAACCCCCAAGGGATCGTACTCTGTATATTTTTTTAAGCCTGCCTGTCCGGCAGTGTAAGTGATATGAACGAGGGAAGAAAAGAGATTATTCAGATTGCCTTTGTTTTGGTCGGGCTAATATTCCTGATCAAACTGTTCTTTATTCAAGTGCTCGACGACCGGTACGACAAGCTGGCATATAGCAATGCCATCTTGCGGGAAGTAGACTACCCCGTGCGGGGTCTCATAAAAGACCGGAATGGTAAACTTATCGTTTACAATACTCCCGAATTCGACCTGCAGATCATACACAAGGAAGTGAAGAGCCTCGACACCGCTAAGTTTTGCGAGGTGTTCGGCCTGACTCCCGAGCAGTTGCACCTGAAGTTCAAAGAACTAAAGGCAAAACGCGAATATTCGCCGGTTAAGCTTACCACTTTTCTGACCCAGTTATCGACGCTGGATTTTGCCAAAATCCAGGATAACATCGACCTCTTTCAGGGATTTTATATCCAGGCAAGAACTACCCGTGCCTATAAGGCTCAGGCGGCGGCGAACGCGATCGGATACGTGAGCGAGGTCTCCAAGCGACAACTCGACAAAGACGAAAGTGGATTTTACAAGCAAGGTGACTACATCGGTCAAAGCGGTATCGAGGCGTATTACGAGCAATTCCTCAGGGGTCAGCGCGGCGTGCGATTCAAGCTGCGCGATGTGGATGGTGTCGAAAAGGGGTCGTTCCGTAACGGTGCCATCGATACGCTCTCAGTTGCTGGGCAAGACATCACCAGCACCCTGGATCTCGATCTGCAGTCATACGGCGAGTACTTATTGAAGGGCAAGTCGGGAAGTATCATCGCGATAGAACCTTCGAGCGGCGAAATTCTGGCCATGGTTTCAGGACCGTCATACGATCCAACCCTCCTCACCGGACGCAACTACAGCTCTAACTATGTTCTGATCAACAACGACACGAACAAGCCCCTGTTTAACCGGCCGTTGATGGCGCAATACCGGCCCGGTTCTATTTTCAAGATCGCACAGGCCATGACCGCCCTCCAGGAAGGGGTTATTACGCCAGAGACGCGCATCAAATGCGACCGATCCTTGATTGGTTGTCATGGGCCACACAGCTACGAGGACCTCCGCGGCGCGATTACCAACTCCTGCAACCCTTACTTCCGTGGTGTGCTCAGTCGCATGCTTAACCAGGGGAAAGCGAATAATCCATATGACGATACGCGCATTGGCCTGACGGAATGGAGCAAGCATATCAGAAGCTTTGGATTTGGGACCCGGCTGGGCATCGACCTGCCCAATGAAAAGAGAGGCCTCGTTCCTGACCCGGCGTATTACGACCGCGCGTATCGGGGCAGACCCTGGAAATTCTCAAATATCTACTCCATTGCGATCGGAGAAGGAGAAAATATGGTGGTTCCTCTGCAGATGGCCAACTTCGCGGCCACTATCGCAAATAGGGGTTACTACTATGTACCCCATCTGGTAAGATCTGTCGGAGACGCTGGAAAGCCGTTGCCACAGTTTCGCGAAAAACACTACACGACTATTGATTCGGCCTATTTCCGCGTGGCGGCCGATGCCATGGAACGCGTGGTGGCGGAAGGTACCGGTCAGTTTCGCGCCAAGCTGAAGGACATCGTCGTGTGTGGCAAGACGGGATCGGTACAGAATGAGCCGCGCCCGGATCATTCCGTGTTTATTGCTTTTGCGCCAAAAGAAAATCCCAGGATAGCGGTTTCGGTATACGTTGAATACTCTGGACAAGGTGCGCGCGCTGCAGCGGCAATTGCCAGCCTCATGATCGAAAAGTATTTACTCGGAGCCACAGAACGACCACAGGTAGAAGAGTACGTGTTGAAGGGTAAATTTTTGTAGCGCATGAACAGGCAAGAGATACTTACGAACAAAATGGACTGGGTGACCGTCGCACTGTTTATGGCGATCGTGTTTCTGGGTTGGCTGAATATCTATGCCGTTACGTACGATTCTGAAAACGATCTTTCCATTTTCAACCTCACCATCAACTCCGGCCGGCAACTCCTCTTTATTGCCGGTGCATTCGTCATCGTCCTGGCGATCCTCATCATTGACATGCGTTTTTATGAAACGTTCGCCTATGTGATCTACGCCGCCATCATGTTCCTGCTGTTGCTCGTGCCCATTGTGGGGAAGGAAGTGGGTGGTAACAAGGCATGGCTTGGTATCGGTTCTTTTGGTGTGCAGCCTTCTGAGTTCGCCAAGTTTGCCACAGCACTTGCTGTAGCAAAATTCATGGGATCCATTGGCTTTCGGATGGATCAAAAGAAGAACCAAATCATCCTATTCGTAATGATCGGTATCCCCATGCTGTTGGTTCTTGCACAGAAGGATACAGGCACTGCGCTGGTGTTCACGTCATTCACAGTGGTGTATTTTCGTGAAGGAATGTCGCCTATGCTGATCATCGCTGGCATTGTAGCAGCGATCATCTTTGTCCTCACGTTGCTGGTTAACGAGGTGTACTTATTCATCGGCATCGGAGTCATTCTCCTCTCGGCAATTATGCTCGGGAAGAAAAAACCCAAACGCATCGCCTACCTCACGGCCGGTGCGATTGCTTTATGTGGCATTATCAAAAGCGTTGATTATGTTATCACCGATGTGCTGAGACCCCACCAGCAGGCACGCGTCAAGGCGCTCATCAACCCCGACGCAGATCCGCTGGGCTTTGGCTGGAACGTAACACAGTCGAAGATTGCCATCGGAAGCGGTGGATTTATGGGCAAGGGTTTTCTTCAGGGTACGCAGACGAAGTTCAATTTTGTGCCTGAACAAAGCACCGATTTTATCTTTTGTACAATTGGAGAAGAACACGGCTGGTTGGGTAGTCTGCTCACGATCTCGCTTTTTGTCGGACTCATGCTGCGCGTCGTGTATTTAGCCGAGCGACAGAAGAATCGGTTCGCGCGGGTGTATGGCTATTCTGTGGCCTGTATCTTCCTGTTCCACTTCGCCGTCAATATCGGAATGACCGTTGGTCTGTTCCCTGTGATCGGTATCCCCCTTCCTTTCTTCAGTTATGGAGGTTCAGGTCTCTGGGCATTTACTATCCTGTTGTTTATCCTCCTGAAACTGGATGTACACCGTATGCAGGTACTGCAGCGCATTTAGCAACATAAGATCCGGAAGCTATCTGTGTGGGCTTGCTTCCCGGGCAGAGTGGATCGGCCCTTGAGTTCGCGATTCAGCCGGAACTGCTCAAACGAATCGACTGCCGGCAATCTGCAGGATGAGAGTACGGCCTGACTACACGACGAACCGCTTCTCGACCAACTCCATAAACTCGTGGAATTCATTGCTGTCGTGGTCCCATCCACCGGCATGCTCGTCTTCGATGTACCGGAGTGCCGCTTTCTTGTTTTCGAGTTTGTCAAGGTGGTCGATCGCCTGACTAAATAGTTCGAAGTCGCCGTGGAAAAGCACCTTCGTGAACATGAATTTCTGGTTGATGGTAAGGCTGTCTCTGATCTTGCCTATGCGCTGAAAATTTTCGGCGAGTGTGGGCCGTACCTGCTGGCGGCTCAGCATTTCGTTTACGGTTAGTCGCACGGGCGGCTTTTGTGGCGTAGGCAGGGGTTCAGACTTATATCTAATGGGAGCGGCGTCGCTTCTTCTTTCCTGCTTTTCCTGTGCGGGCGCTGGCTTGGGTGCAGTCGGTGGCTCAGGTTCTTCACTCTTGGCCACGTAAAATTTGTTCGCATCGAGGAGAACTACGCTCGAGAATTTCTCGATGTACGATTCCACATCCTCAGGCGTAAAGCTCACTTCTTCGAGAATCTGGTCAAGTATGCTAAACGCCTCGCTCCCGGGAATTTCCGTAACGCCCTTCTCCTCGAGTTTCGCCAGCACCTTCTCCAGAGGCGCTTTGTTTACTTTCAGATACTTGATTTCTTCCTTAAATCGGGCCACGTCCAGCTTATTGTCTTTGCCCGTAAGCACCATGGAATAGAAGTCATAAGGATCAAAAACCACCAACAGCACCTGGCCAACCGCTTTCTTCATCAGAGGCGCAAAATGTGAGCGGCTGATGGAAATGTTCTGCGAAAGCAATTTCATCAGGCTATCGAGGACCTCCTTTACTTCGGGCTTTTCATAGTCGAAGTAAGGACTTTGGAGCTTTTTTGTGTCCTCTTTCCAGGACTTGAACAGTTCCCGGATCACAAACAGGTTCACCTGTTGTATGTTACACAGTTCCAGTATCTCGTTTCCAGTGATCTTTTCCCGGGATGAAAAAAAACGATCGAGCACTTTGTCTGCATACGCATCAGCATACCTAGTGATGGCTTCCAGACTGATCTTCTCGTCCATGCGCAGTTTCCTAATTAAGTAAAGATGGGATAAAGTTAATGGATATTCAGAAAACGGCGACGCCGGAGCCTGTGCAAACAGCGGATTGTTAGGTGCTTTCAGCCGGTTTAAACGCAGAATTCGGATCACTCAAACTTTCGCATTCTTTGCGTCGATTCCTAGAATCCCGGCGATTAGTTGCGATGTCACCGTAACGTCTTAAATTTAACGCCATGTTTATTGAACCGCACCTCGGAGGAAAGAATCGAAAAACCGGTTGGATCGAGGTAATCTGTGGATGCATGTTTTCAGGTAAAACAGAAGAACTCATCCGTCGATTAAACCGCGCCCTGATCGGAAAGCAGAAGGTGGAGATTTTCAAACCGGTCAGGGACATCAGGTACCATCGCGAGCAGATCGTGTCACACAACGACACGGCCATCCGCTCTACCCCTGTGAACTTTGCCAGCGACATCCTGCTGCTGACGGGTGACTGCGATGTGGTAGGGATAGACGAGGCCCAATTTTTCGATGCCGCAGTTGTCGATGTATGCAACACCCTAGCCAACAGCGGTAAACGTGTGATTGTCGCAGGACTGGATATGGACTTTGAAGGTAAGCCCTTTGGACCCATGCCGAACCTCCTGGCTATTGCCGAGTATGTTACGAAACTTCACGCGATTTGCGCGCAAACGGGAGAGCTGGCCTCTTTTTCATTCCGCCTGGTAGACGACAATTCGCAGGTTATGCTCGGTGAGAAAAATGAGTATGAGGCGCGCTGCCGACGAGCCTTCGTTGAAGGAATGAGAGGGCGAACGAATGAACACGCCTAAATGTGTCAAAGCGCTGCTGCTCTTCAGCCTTATACCGCTACTCGTCCGGGGGCAGGAAAATATACCGATCGGTATATTTAGACTTCATGTTTCGTATAACGCCATTCGCGATATCACTTTCGACGGAGTAAGCCGGACTTTTGCAGCTGCTCCCCATGGACTTTTGGTGGTGGATCGTAAACACGGCGAAACGGCTAGCTACTCCAAAGCTAATGGCCTATCCGGAGGCACGATTACCAGCGTCGAGTTCGACGCGGGCACCAGAAAGCTCGTGGTTGCTTACGCCGGGGGATACTTTGATATATTGGATGAAACGCCGGCATCCGCACAGTTCGATCCCGCATCGCATGCCCTTGTAAGCGGGTCGCGAAAAATCAACGAAGTAACAGTATTCAACAAGCTGGCTTACCTGGCCACCGACTACGGGGTTGTCGTGTTCGACCTCGTACGCAATCAGGTGAGAGAAACGTGGCGCGATCTCGGAATCTCGGGTGAAGCGCTGGCCGTGCAACACTGTGTCATTACCGCCGATAGCGCATTCTTGTCCACGCCGCAGGGTATTTTGGCCGGGAAGCTCACCGATAACCTGCAGGATTTCAGCAAGTGGAAACGATATCTCCATTGGCCATTCAGCAACCATGTTTCGGGACTAGCCATTTGGCGCGACGCCGTGTATGCCGCCATTGACAACGCGGGACTGTTTAGGTGCGCCAACGGCGTATGGACGCAGGTTGGGGGTGTACCGGTTGATCAGTATTTCTCATTACAGGCAACCCAGGTATTGTTGGTATCCGCGATATCAGGAGTCTATCAGCTCGATGACGGAGGTGCTACATTGCGTGTGTCCTCACCGTTGTTTACGGCGCCTCGATTTGCCATTGCGGATGGAAACGGCAGCAGCTGGATCGGCGACCAACAGGCAGGGTTGCTCACGAACGCCGAAGGCGCGTTTACATCGCTGCTGCCTCAATGCCCGGCCAACGACACGATCACCCAGGTACGGTATGCCGACGGGAAGATCTTTGCCGTGGGAGGCGGGTATGATGATAATGGGTTGCCGTTGCAGCGTCGCGGTGTCGTCGATGTTTTCAACCGGGGTCGGTGGACCCAGGTGTCCTTGCCTGCACAAGACCTGACTGATGTTGTGTGGGACGAGTCGACACAAACGTTAACCGCGGCATCGTACGGACTTGGCGTCATCGTGACGGCGTCAGATTCTGAACCCGTGATATACAACGGGACCAACAGCACGCTGCACAACGCGCTGTCACCCGTCGCCGGCGTGTTGGTAACTTCGCTGGCTAAAGTGACCGATGGCATAGCCGCCATGAACTATGCCGTGAGTCCTGAACTTCATCGCGTGGATGGCGCGGGCGGATGGGCATCGTATTCAGTCTCGGCGACAGTTGCCCGCTATGGAGAAAAGATCGTTGTCGACGAGGGCGATAATATATGGATGGCGATTGACCCGGATAAAGGTGGTGGCGTCGTGGTGTTTAACCGCAGTAGCGGGATGACCAGGCTGCTAACCGAGGAAGCTGGTCAGGGGGCGCTCCCGAGCCGATCCGTGTACAGCCTTTGCCTGGATCGCACGGGAGCTATGTGGATGGGTACGGCGAGTGGTGTCGCTTACATTCCCAACGCATCGTCTACACTACAGTCGGCGGCGGATGCTATCAAACCTATCCTTGACGGTCGGTTTGTGCTGCGGGAAGATGTCGTGACTGCTATTGCCGTTGACGGCGGTGATCGAAAATGGTTTGGCACGCAACGGGGCATATGGTTGTATAGTGCTGCGGCCGACGAGGCGATTGGTCACTTCACGGCTTCAAATAGCGCACTACCTTCCGACAAAATTATCGATCTGGAAATCAATCCGCAGACGGGAGAAGTATTCATGGCGACTGAACAAGGACTAGCATCGTATCGCTCAGGTGCTACCGAGCCTCAACCAACTTCAGGATCTGTGAAGATATTCCCCAATCCGGTCGTCGCAACATTTACGGGTACGGTGGGAATTACGGGGACGCCGACTGACGCGGTGGTTAAGATTACGGATGCATCGGGGAAACTGGTTTGGGAAACAAGAGCGAATGGATCCACGGCCACGTGGAATCTCTTCGACGACCGCGGTCGACGCGTTCCGTCGGGCGTGTATATTGTGTTTACCGTATCGGACGATGGCGAACAGCACGAGGCGGGCAAACTGGCCGTTATAAATTAACCTTATGGTGCACAAGACCCGAGGCGTTGTGTTCAGGTTCACTCGATACGGAGAAACATCCATCATCGTAAACATCTTTACCGAAATATTCGGACTGCAGAGCTATATCGTGAATGGGGTTCGCAGCCCTTCGGCAAGAAATAAGATCGCGTTGTACCAGCCTTTGACCCTTCTCGAGTTGGTGGTTTATCACCGGCCCAATGCCAATATCAACCGCATCAAGGAAGTCAGGTGTTTACATCCCTATCAAACGATCACATCGGACGTCCGGAAGTCTGCCATTGCCATTTTTCTGAACGAACTGTTGAACAAAACGGTAAAGGAAGAAAGTCACGCAGCGGACTTATGCACTTTCTTGATCAACTCTCTGGTGGTGCTGGACACGATCGATCGCAACGCCGAGAACTTTCATTTGCTCTTCATGATCAGATTGAGCCGGTTGTTGGGTTTCGGCGCGTTCCATGTAAACGAAGTGCTGGGCGTAAGGGTCGTAGACGAGGAAACAGCGCAATTGTTGGCGGAGATGCTTGACGGGGGTTACGACAACCCGCTGATCATTTCAAATGCCCGGCGACGTGAAATCCTCGAGTTGTTGATCAAGTTCTATGGTGATCACATTGGAAACCTCGGGGAGCTGAGGTCTTTACATATATTGAGAGAAATCCTTAGTTAGTATTTAGTCCTTGGTCTTTAGTCGTGAGTGGGTCTTTAGTATTGATAGTACGGAGATTGTACATGCGTAGTGCAGTGCGCATACTAAAAAACTATCAATACCATGTACCCACTCACGACTAAAGACTAAGGACTAAATACTAGTTAATGCGCTTTGCTACTTCATTCCAGTTCACCACATTCCACCAATTGGCAACGTACTCGTTCCGCTTGTTCTGATACTTCAAATAATAAGCATGTTCCCACACATCAAGGGCCAGCAGCGGCGTGCCTTTGATGTCGACATTATCCATAAGCGGATTGTCCTGGTTCGGCGTGGAACCGATCTTCAACTTTCCGCCGTCGTTGACAAGCCAGGCCCAACCTGAACCGAAGCGACCCATAGCAGCTGCGGTGAATTGTTCTTTGAACTTGTCGAACGACGAGAAAGATCCGCTGATGGCATCTGAAATCTTGCCGCTAGGCGCACCACCTGCTGAAGGTGCCATAACCTCCCAAAAGAAGTTGTGATTCCACACGCCACCGCCATTATTCTTCGCCTTGGGCGACAACTTGGAGGCATTGGCAAAGAAGTCCTTCTCGGTACCATAGGTGATATTCTCAGCGGCAATTGCCTCGTTCACATTTTTCACATAAGTCGCGTGATGCTTGGTGTAGTGGATTTCCATCGTCGTGGCATCGATATTGGGCTCGAGGGCGTTGTAGCCATACGGCAACTTCACCTGGGAGAACTGAAGCGCCGAAGTATGTAAGGCACCGGTAGCGTATGCGGACGCGGACTTTATAGCAAGCGGAGTTCCGATCGTTGCTATGACGGCAGTCTTAAACGATGATTCAATGAATTTTCTCCTTGATGTTTTCATAGGCGAGATGGTTTTTGTCTCTCAACAAAATTACCCAAAAATTTTTAGCTTGCTGAACCAATTAACCTTGCGGCTCGCCTATGAAGGAAATATTGTATGATGAAATACCATCGCTCGATCTCGCAGATTTCGTTGGCGACGATCCGGAAAAGAAGAAGAAGTTTGTAGCCGCTTTGGGTGCTGCCTACAACAATATTGGCTTTGTGGCTATCAAGAACCACTTCCTTACCAATGCGATGCAGGAAAAGCTCTACGCTGCGATCAAGAAATACTTTGCCTTACCAGATGATGTTAAGAAGGAGCATGAACGTATGGATCTTGCGGGTCAACGCGGCTATACAGGTAAGGGGAAAGAGCATGCTAAGGGGCGAAACACGGGCGATCTGAAGGAGTTTTATCATGTGGGCCAGGAGCTTTCGGCCGCGGAACTTTCCAGAGAAGGATATCCGGCTAACATCTGGCCTGATCAAGTACCTGAACTTATGGAGGCAGCGATCGATGTGTATCATGCACTTGAAAAGACGGGGACGAATATCCTTCGTGCCATTGCACTCTATCTGGGTCTTCCTGAAAGATACTTCGACGACAAGATCAAGAACGGCAATAGCATACTGCGACCCATTCATTACTTTCCGATTGCAGATCCGTTAGCGGTTCCCGACGACGCGGTGCGGGCCGCCGAGCACGGAGACATCAACCTCATCACGCTGCTAATGGGTGCAAGTGCAGATGGATTACAAGTGCTGCGGCGCGACGGCAAGTGGATTCCCATAACCGCATTACCCGAGCAATTGGTAGTTAATGTTGGTGATATGCTCGAACGACTGACGAACAAGAAATTGAAGTCCACCATTCACCGCGTCGTAAATCCACCGCGCGACGTGATGAACGTGCCACGTTACAGCATTCCTTTCTTCATGCATCCCCGTTCGGAAATGAGTCTGGCCGCCCTCGATTCTTGTGTTGACCAGTCCAATCCCAAACAGTGGACAGATATTACTGCCGGTGAATTTTTGGATCAGCGTCTTCGCGAAATCGGATTGAAAAAATGAACGACGTAACCAGCCGCTGCCATTAATGGTAGTCACGCGCATTCGATACTACATATTCCTGAGAGATGTTTTCACGCTGGCTCTCACCACTTTTGGTGGGCCACAGGCGCATCTCGCCCATTTTCAGAAAATTCTGGTCGAACGCCGGAAGTATATTACCGAGGAAGAGTTGATGGAACTCAATTCTCTCTGCCAGATCTTGCCGGGTCCAGCATCGACGCAAACTCTTACGGCTATCGGATTTAAGATCGGTGGGCCTAACCTGGCCTATCTGACGCTACTGGTTTGGGTCCTTCCAGCCGTAGTCGCGATGACGGCCGCCGCAATCGTTATGTCGAGCCTCCAAACCAAGCACCTGTCGCTTGAATTCACGCGATTCATACAGCCCATAGCCGTAGGGTTCGTTAGCTACGGGGCTTATGCGATCAGCCTGAAAACCATATCTTCAAAGACAGGAATTGCCCTGATGATGATGGCAGCGATCCTTTCATATTTTGTTCAGTCGCCATTTGTGTTTCCCCTTATTTTGTTACTAGCGGGCACGGTTACGGCCTTCAAATATAAGCGGCAACCGAAAGACGAGCAGCACAAGAAACTGGTCATCTCATGGTCGAATTTTCTTCTTTGGCTTGGTGTGCTGGTCTTCGCCGCAATATTGGGGGGAATCACTAAGGCGCTACCGGTGAAGCTTTTCGAAAACTTCTATCGAAATGGCAGCCTGGTGTTCGGCGGAGGGCAAGTATTAGCGCCATTGCTGTACACGGAGTTCGTAGATGTGGAACGTGACTCGCCCGAAGGCAATCGCGCTTCTCAGTTTAAAGACAAGCTGCGTCAGCGTTACAATCCAAAACCGTATCACCATCCCATTTCGCATGACGAATTTTTGTCGGGCTATGCCTTTGCTCAGGCGTTACCAGGGCCGGTATTTTCTTTCAGCTCATACATTGGCGCGCTGTCGGCGCGTGACTACGGCATTGGCGGTGTCATTCTGGGGGCCGTGATGTCGGCCCTGGGGATCTTTCTGCCAGGCACATTCCTGATCTTTTTTGTAATCAGGTTCTGGAGCAGTCTGAAGAAGTACCGTGGCGTCCGCGCTTCGCTCGAAGGGATAACGGCTGCCAGTGCCGGATTGGTGGCCGCTTCGGCGATCATCCTCTTTCAGCCGTTGGAGAATACCTTTCTGAATTTTGGTACGACAATCGTCACTTTTTGTCTGCTGGCCTTCACGCGTATACCCTCACCGTTGATTATTGTTGCAGGTCTGTTACTTGGATTGTTGCTGCCGGTGTCTATGAAAGGGTGAACCAACGGCTCAATAGATGATACGCTGTGGCAGATGCGTAAGCGGATGATGCGATTTCAAAATCCGAACAGAACAGAATAGAAGCCTAAGCTTATTTCGCGGGACCTACTTTCTACTTCCGTAGAACAGCGTAATGAACAGGGTGGGAAATACAGAATAGTTCTTACTCGAAGGGACCATCTCGACAGGCTTGGCATAGGCATCAATCAAAAAGCCTGCTTCGAATCCGGTAACCTGGCTTTTAATGGTGCCCAGCTCGAAGTTGAGCGCCGCTTTGAAGTTTGCGCCAGGCGCGATCGATGATTCACCCAATCCTTCGAACAGTCGTCCCGTTCCATTGATGAAATCGATGTTGATGTCAGGTGTGTACTGGCCCCGGACGGTGAAGCCACCGCCGCCTTCGGGAAAATACTCAACGTAATAAGGGGCTACTATGCCGAGAGTGGGACCAACGGCGAATACGGCTTTTATTTCAGCGCCTTGCTGAGGAGCCTTCTTGAAAAGAATGAAGTCGCGGCCATACTGGAAGCGCAGGGCGTACAGGTAGTTCGACTTTCCATAGATGAATAGATTTCCACTTTGAATCGAGTTGCGTCGCACTTCCTGTGGGTGCTTGACATTCATCACTTCAAGCCCGAACGTTTCAAGCTGCCGGTCGTTCTTCAGTTTCCGGGCCTTTTTGAATACAAAACCGCCAATAAGGCCACCGGAGGTATTTTTGTTAATACCCCAGGTAAACTCTGAGTTATATTCATAACTGTCTTGCGTTTGCGCAACGGCAACCGAAGCCAATAATGAAAAAGCCAGAATGGTCAGGAGGGAAACCCTATCAAAACGCTGCATCCGCACCAATGTTCTACAATAAATTTAGAATTTAAATACCCTAACGCAAATACTCTCCGACAAGTTATTCAGACGGCTGGCCCGCCGTAGCAAAAGTGCACTGCTCGTTCTTTAGGTCGGGAATCCGCCGCTTTGCAAAGGCGGGCAGGCCCGCCGTAGCAAAAAACAGTGACCCTTCCTTTTGGCCCTATACTGTTGCCTTTTGCAAAGGCGGATTAATTACTGGCGGCTGTCAGAATTTCACTGAATTCGATATCGAAGTGCGAGCGGTCGTAAATGGCATCCCCGTTGCGAATCAGCAACACCTGGGGAGACTCATGCTCGACGCTAAACTGGTCGGCAACCCGATTCGACAACTCGCGAAAGGAGATCAGGTCCAGGAAATACGGCTTAATACCGTCTGCCTGCACGCCCCACTTTCTTTGCAAACGGTCCAGGGTGAGCTGGCTTACCGAGCAGCGCGAACTATGTTTGAATATCAGTACTGTCTTAGATTTCGATTCTTCGCGGATCACATCCAGTTGATCGGGCGATCTCAATTCATTCCATTTCATACTAATCGTACCACAAACCCTGTTCCCCTTTGTCGTACCGGGGTTTTTTGCCCTTGTACTTGAGGTTATCAGGTTGGGTTTCTTCTTTCTTAAATAAACGCGCCCACCATAGCTTAAAGTTCGTCACTGCGTCGCGTTCTGAATCGACGTTGTTCTTATTCGGTTTAATGAACTTCGTATCGGGATGCAGGTTCCGGTTTTTTTCGAACAAAGCGAACTTCTGCATTTTGATGTTTCCTTGATAGGCAGCCGCACGGGCATATGCTTTGCCAGGCTCGCGTGTCCTGAGGGCTTCTTGGGCGCTGCTGGGATTGTGAATGTAGTCCCAGTTGCGCTTCACACCGCCTGCATATTCGCTCGCTTTCACGGAATTCTTCGACGGCTTAATGCCAGGCATGCTCCCTTCGGCAGCGTGTGGCTTCTTTCCATAGTCGGGCTGCTTGACACGGGCGGTGAGCTCGGTTGCTCGTTGCGCGTTACGACTTGGCTTTATGCCGGGCATACTTCCTTCAGCGGCATGTGGGCGCTTTCCGTAGTCAGGCTGCTTCGTGCGCGCGGTGAGTTCCTCTGCCCGTTGGGCATTGCGACTCGGTTTAAGACCAAGCATGCTGCCTTCAGCGGCGTGCGGCCTCTTCCGGTAATCGCCCTGCTTTACCCGTACTTGAAGTTCGCCAGCCTCGGTATCGGCCTTTGACGGTCTGACTTTTAACAAGGCACCTTCGGCAGTATTCTTATTTCGTTGATAGTCCGGACGTTTAACCTTGGCCGTCAAACCTTCCGCATCGCTGCTCTTTGGTCGATGCTTTTTGATTGATTCCTTGTCGGCATCGGGATGCTGCACGTAATTCTTGCGGAACCGTTTCAGACGAACGTCGCCGGTATGTGATTCTCCCTGGTAGCCAAAGCCCGGCTGGACTTCGAACCGCTTCATCTTGCCTGGATACCCGCTTACCTTTTTTGCCTGAGATGACAGGCCGCGCCTGGGCATGCTGTTAGCAACATTCGGCATGCCGCGCTCGGGCCTTCCCGCCTTTACGTTACCTTGAAACTGGGCCGCCCTGGCCCCTTGCAATGGCATTCTGCCCTGAATAGGTTGCTGGTTGTTGTTCCAGAGGCGGCCGCTTACGCTTCCACCGCCGGTCGCGGGTTTGCCTCCGCGAATGCGGCCACGAAAAAGCGCAGCATCAGCACCTTGCACTGGCATACGCACGTCAATAGGCATCCCATTGTTGTTCCAACGCCTGCCGCTTACGCTGCCACCACCTTTCGCTGGTTTGCCGCCACGGGTATTTCCGCGGTAACTATCGATACCCCAGGCTCCCATGCCGGGCGGCCGGCCCATAAGAGGGACGTCACCAGGGTGGCCCTTGGAAGCGGATCGCGGATGGCGGCCCAGTGTGGGTATGCCTTCTGTTGATTTTTTGCTGGTGAAGTTTCTCCGACGAAGGCCACGGCCCGCGACATCTCCCGTCCACGCTTTGGGCGTTGCACGGGTAGCCGAACGATACCCGCCGCTGGGACCTTTATAGGGTCGCTCACCACCAGGCCTGCCGTGGTAAAACGGCGTGGGCCGATGACCAGAAACCGTAGGGCGAGGCGATTCGAAGTTTTTCTTGTGTAGCGGGCGTCCAGCCAGGTCAGTATTGTTGTATTGTTTCGTCGTGCGTTTGGGCCGCGCGAAATTAGCGTAGACGTTTATGCTCTTGCGTGCCGTAAAGGATCTCGATGCCGACCGCGGCACTATTCGAGGCGATTTGCGCGGGCTGGGACCGCCGCGAGATTCAAGTCTTCTTAACTGTGCCAGCGTGCCTGCATTCGAAACGGCACGCCCGGAGTTGTCCTTCGGCCTGGCACCCTTCGATCGGACATAACGACCATATTGGGGATAGACGTTTGACTTGCCATCACCGGCCGATGATCGGTTCTTGTGCCTGAGTCGATACCCTGCGATGTCGCCCGTCCATGCTTTTTGCCTGTCATGAGGGCGGGGCGCGGAAATGGGTCTGACAGGTTTCCCTGGTCTTTCTTTTCCCGAGGCCCGTCGCGGCGAGCCGCCGTTGGCGCGCGTTGCCACCGAGCGCTGGGGCGTCCGGAC
The DNA here is from genome assembly GCA_035489615.1 of Chryseolinea sp. Taxonomy (GTDB): domain Bacteria; phylum Bacteroidota; class Bacteroidia; order Cytophagales; family Cyclobacteriaceae; genus Chryseolinea. The sequence continues at coordinate 7,224 of DATHKA010000282.1, read as the reverse complement.
ACGCCTGCTGCTGGCTGACCGCGCAGGCGACTTTTTCTTCTTAAATGGGGTTTTGAAGCGCGACTCACGCTTCGGCGATGATGGCTGATCACCCTTAGTGTTCTGAGCATGCAACGCTCCGCCAAACGCGGTCATCACAATGACCAGCATGAGTATCCGCCGCGCGATCCGGAAGATGCTGACCGGCGCCGGCGGCATTTGACGATTTGATAGGCGTGCGTTCAAAAAATGACGTCAGAAAACAGGCCAAGGTAACTAAATTTCATGATACGGTCGGGTCGGGTCGACAAGAGTCCTAACGAGGAGACCAGTGGACTTCTTTCCAGGTGCGGACGAAAAAGTTTCAGAATGCCAGAAGGTTTTCTAAAGCTATGCGAAACCTCGCGTTGGGAAGAAAATTGGCCTCCAGAGTAGGCGCAAAAGGGATTGGCGTGTCCAACCCTCCCACGCGCATCACGGGAGCATCAAGCAATTTGAAGCAGTGTTCGCTGATCCAGGCGCCTATTTCTGCCCCGATTCCACCGGTCAAGGTGTCTTCATGTAAAATGATGACCCGGCTCGTTTTTTTAACCGATTCCTCCACAGCATCCTTATCCCACGGCAGCAGCGTTCTGAGGTCAATCAGATCGGCACTGGTCTGAGGCATGGTATCGAGGATCTCCGACGCCCAGTGCACCCCCATCCCGTAGGTAATGATGGTGACGTCATGGCCTTCGCGCACGCGCCTGGCCTTTCCGATTTCGATCGTGTAGTAATCATCGGGTATATGCGCCCGGATAGAACGATACAACAGTTTATGTTCAAAATACATAACCGGGTTAGGATCCTCCAAGGCAGCACAAAGCAATCCTTTCGCATCGTAAGGCGTACTGGGGTACACAACTTTCAAACCGGGTGTGTGAAAGAACCACGATTCGGTACTCTGCGAGTGAAACGGACCAGCAGCGGTACCGGCTCCGGTGGGCATTCGGATAACAACATCGGCCGCTTGCTCCCAACGCCAATGGGACTTGGCGAGGTTGTTGACGATTTGATTGAAGCCCTCCGTGACAAAGTCAGCAAACTGCATCTCCACCATCGACTTCATTCCTTTGATCGATAAACCCAGACCAGCACCGACGATGGCCGATTCGCAAATGGGCGTATTGCGCACCCGTGCCTTGCCGAACTTTTCCACAAATCCTTCAGTGATCTTGAACACCCCTCCATATTCGGCGATATCCTGTCCCATCAGCACCAGGTTGCTGTGACGTTCCATACCTTGACGAAGGCCGTCGCTAATGGCATCAATGTATCTTTTTTCCGATTGGTTATTTGAGCGGGGCATCACAACCTGCTGGCTATGGGGTGCATATACGTCGCGGACTTCGTCGTTTGTATCTGCCGGCGGATGAGTCTCAGCAAAGGCCAACGCCAGTCCCTGTTCAATTTCTTTTCTGATGCCATGCTTCACGGCATCAACGTATGCGCTATCCGCGAGTCCGGCGTTCAAGAGAAACCGCTCATAATTTTCAACCGGATCTTTTCGTCCCCATTCTTCCATGAGCGCCTTCGGCACGTATTTGGTACCCGACGCCTCCTCGTGGCCGCGCATCCGGAACGTCATGCACTCAAGTATCACGGGTTGGGACGATGACCGTGCGTCGGCTGCCAGTGTGCGGACGGTATCGAAAACCTCCAGCACGTTATTGCCGTCGATGCTCACGCCCTTGATGCCATATCCTGTTCCCTTGTCGGCAAAGCTCTGGCATCTGAACTGCTCGGAACTCGGGGTTGATAACCCATAGCCGTTATTCTCAATCACGAAAATCACCGGCAAGTCCCACACAGCAGCCACATTTACCGCTTCGTGGAAGTCGCCCTCGCTTGTGCCTCCGTCGCCGTTGAATACGACCGTAACTTTCTTTTCGCCCTTCAACTTCGACGCCAGGGCAATGCCATCGGCGACGCCGTTCTGCGGGCCGAGATGAGAGATCATCCCGACCAGGTGATGTTCATTCGTGCCGAAATGGAAAGAGCGATCACGACCCTTTGTATAGCCCATCATCGTCCCTTGCCATTGAGCAAACAACCGATGCAGCGGTATCTGACGTGTCGTGAACACCCCGAGATTCCGGTGCATGGGAAGGATGTATTCGTCGGCTTCCAGTGCGGCCGTGAGCCCAACCGCAATAGCCTCCTGGCCAATGCCACTGAACCACTTGCTGATTTTGTTCTGCCGTAACAGAATGAGCATCTTCTCTTCAATAAGTCGGGGACGGACCAGGGCCGAGTACAGGTGGAGCAACTGCTGATCACTGTAATGTTTACGGTCGAACTTCATGGAAATTTGCGTTGCGCAAATGTAATGACAGTACAATGAAAAGCATGAAACGGCGGGGTAAGCTTCCTGCGTCGAACACAAGTTCGATTTCGTTTGTTAATTTTGCGCCTTATGATCGCTTTTGAAGAGTTTGTACTGGACAATGGATTGCAAGTAATCGTGCACGAAGACACCTCTGCGCAGATTGCCGTCATGAATATTCTGTACGATGTTGGTAGCCGGGACGAAAATCCCCAGCGCACAGGCTTTGCTCACCTGTTTGAGCACCTGATGTTTGGTGGTTCCCGGAATGTGCCCAGTTACGACGAACCCCTGCAACGCGTCGGTGGCGAGAACAATGCCTTTACGAATACCGATATCACTAACTACTATCTTACCCTGCCGGCGTCAAACCTCGAGACCGGCTTCTGGCTGGAGAGCGATCGCATGATGAGCCTTTCGTTCGATCCCAAAGTGCTCGAAGTACAGCGCAAGGTGGTGGTCGAGGAGTTCAAGCAACGCTACCTCAATCAACCATACGGAGATGTCTGGCTCAAACTGCGGCCCCTGGCGTATAAGGTGCATCCGTACCAGTGGGCAACGATCGGCAAGGAGATCTCGCACATCGAGGACGCCACACTCGACGACGTGAAGGCATTCTTCTATCGCCATTACGTTCCCAACAATGCCATTCTGGTCGTAGCGGGCAATGTCACTGTTGAGCAGGTGCGCAAGCTTTCAGAAAAGTGGTTTGGAAGCATACCAGCGGGCAAGAAGTACAGAAAGCTGCCAGCCGAACCGAGACAAACCGAAAAACGTACCGACACGGTGGTTGCCAAGGTACCGGCGAGCGCTATTTACAAAGCTTATCACATGCCCGGCCGTTTCGACAAAGATTATTATGCTGGTGACCTGCTCAGCGACATCCTCAGCCGCGGACAGTCAAGCCGCCTTTATCAGCAACTGGTAAAGGAGAAGGAAATATTCACGTCGATATCATCCTTCGTAATGGGCACCGTTGATCCCGGTTTGCTGGTTATCAGCGGACGTGTGAAAGACAACGTTTCGCTTGACGAGGCAGAGGCCGGGATCAACCAGGTGGTGGCTGAGGTACTGCAGAAGGGCGTTGCCAAGGACGAACTCGACAAAGTCAAGAATCAAACGGAATCGACGCTCGAGTTCGGTGAGGTCGAACTGATGAACCGCGCGATGAACCTCGCTTTTGCCAAGCTCTCAGGCGATACACATCTTGTGAATCGCGAAAGCCAGCTCATCAATGAGGTCACCCTGGAGGACATCAAGCGCGTAGCATCGGAGGTTCTGCGGGAAGAAAACTCAAGCACGCTCTACTACGAAGCCGAGAAGGCATAAACACGTACAGACGGGTAATCAAATAAGGCCTTTTTAAAAGTGATCATGCGACGATGAAAATTCGAGTCGGAATGGGTTTTGATGTGCACCAGCTGGAGGCGGGTCGCGACTTCTTTCTGGGCGGTATTCGCCTTGCCGATGCGCCTAAGGGTGCTGTCGGGCACTCGGATGCCGATGTACTCATTCATGCGCTGTGTGATGCCTTATTGGGCGCCGCCAACCTGCGGGATATCGGTGTTCACTTTTCCAATACCGATAGCCGGTGGAAGGGCATGGATAGCCAATATTTTCTGCGTGAAGTAACGTCAATGCTACACGCGCGCGGCTGGCAAATCGGCAATGCCGACTGTACCATTTGCCTGGAAAAACCCAGGATAAATCCCCACGTGCCAGAGATGAAGAAGGTACTGGCAGCCCTCATGGGCGTCGATGAAGAGGATGTATCTATCAAAGCCACAACAAACGAAAAGCTCGGATATATCGGTCGCGACGAAGGTGTGTGTGCTTATGCGGTAGTTCTGATTCAGCGCACATGAGACCATTGGAACTGATTACCACTGGCGACGGATCGCATTCGCTCTTCCTGCCTGAGATGGACGAAACCTATCACTCTCGCCATGGCGCTATCCAGGAATCACAGCATGTATTTATTCAACACGGCCTCCGGTACTGGCTCGGGAAAACGCGAACCCGGAGCCTGGCAATTTTCGAAGTTGGGTTTGGTACCGGTCTGAACGCATGGCTGACCAATCAGGTCGCGCGACAGGAACGGCTGCACATCCGGTACTTTTCTATCGAGGCCTATCCGATACAACGGGACGTATGGACGCAGTTGAACTATGCGCCGCTCGACGATTCATTCAGAATGCTGCACGAAGTGCCCTGGAATACTATGACGAAGATCGATGAACACTTCAGCATCCACAAAATTCATGGAAAGCTCGAAACGCAACCGATGCCTGCGCCGGTTGACCTCATCTATTTTGATGCCTTCGCGCCGAACAAGCAGCCCGAATTATGGTCGTTTCCAGTATTGGAGAAAGTGTGCAGCGCTCTCTTGGCCTCCGGTGTTTTTGTCACGTACTGCGCCAAGGGACAACTGAAGCGTGACCTGCGCGCATTGGGACTTCATACGGAAACGCTACCGGGACCACCTGGCAAAAAGGAAATGGTTCGCGCCGTACGTTAAGGATAAAAGTGGGCAATAGAAATACTTCCAACTGCTGTACAGAAGGACCACAACATGTTCAGAAGGACCACAAACGGATTGAGGCTAGTTCCCCTACAAGACCGGCTGGCGCCGGTCCAAACCAGAAGTGCTTGCGGAACGCTAAATCAGTAAAACATCAGGCTACCTTGCGGCGGCTTTCCTCTACTCTCTTACCATTACGGTGCTCACCGAGAATAATGACATCCTTCGTGATTTCATACTGCTTGGCAGCCTGCATCATCGCTTCTTTGGTGTCCCTGATGATGATCACACCCGTTTTCGCGCCTTTATTGCGCAATTCCAGGTAGAAACCATCCTTCTTCTTCTTCGGTAAAATTGCCGGTCTTCCCATGCTTGTGTTTTTTTATTTTCGCACCACCCGCTAATTCTCCCTTCTCGGTCGAAACCTTTGGCGCTTACAAGGTTAACCGAAAAGATTCACCAATAGTTCTTAAGGAACAAGTTAAACTAGGAGTAACGGTGAATTAATTATGCCGGCAACGATACACACATAAAGCGAGCCAAAAAAATCAAACGATTTCAGTTCATTCTAATATCTTCAAAATTGTAGAAGCTGCAATCGTTGACGCGTTAGCATTTTTAAAACTCCCTGAATAAATTGTAAAAAGATTCGAAAAATTCCGCCAAACCTGCAGAATTCCCCAATATCCTTCTGTTTGTTTGGTAAATTCAAAACCCCGTTCTGCCCTGAGCGGGCTTTAGAGTAATTATTAAACAACCAGAAGAAGATGAAAGAAAAAACCACCCATGGTTTGTACACTCCAGAATTGGAGCACGATGCGTGCGGGATCGGTTTTGTTGCGAACATCAACGGGACAAAAACGAATCAAAACCTGAGAGATGCGCTTTCGATGCTCGAAAACATGGAGCACCGTGGAGGTAGGGGAAGCAGTCCCAAGACCGGCGATGGCGCCGGCGTGCTGATCCAGATCCCACACGAGTTTTTTATTGAAGAATGCGCCCGCCTGGGCTTTGAGCTTCCGGCGGCGGGAAAGTACGGTGTAGGTATGGTCTTCTTCCCTCGTGACAAGAAGATCATGAATGCCTGCCGCGAAGTGCTAAGAAAAAACATCAAGGAATTGGGACTGGAGCTGCTTGGATATCGCGTAGTTCCCGTCGATCACAGCGTTCCTGGCCCCGGCGCGGCAGAGGTTGAACCCACTATAGAGCAGGTGTTCGTGAAGGCGAAAGATGAAACCCTCACAGGCGATGCATTTGAGCGTAAGCTCTTCGTTTTGCGCAATGCAACTGCGCACGCCGTCGTCCGTGACGGCCGTGGCTCCAGCAAGGAATTTTACATTACGAGCTTTTCTGCGAGAACCATCATCTACAAGGGACAACTGCGCACCGAACAGGTTCGCGCATACTTCGATGACCTCCAGGACTCACGTCTGAAAACGGCACTCGCCCTGGTTCACTCGCGTTTCTCAACCAATACATTTCCAAACTGGAAGCTGGCGCAGCCATTCCGGTACATCGCTCACAACGGTGAGATCAATACGATTCGCGGAAACGTGAACAAGATGAAGTCGAAGGAGGCCTTGTTCAAATCCACCTTGTTCACGGACGAGGAATTGAAAATGCTTCTTCCGATCACGAGTCCCGATGGCTCGGACTCTGCCAATCTCGATGCGCTGGTTGAAATGCTGGTGCTTTCGGGTCGTTCTTTGCCGCACGTACTGATGATGTTGGTGCCCGAGGCCTGGCAAGACAACAAGCTGATGGATCCTCATCGCAAGGCATTCTACAAGTATCACGCCTCGATGATGGAACCGTGGGATGGTCCTGCCGCATTGGTGTTTACGGATGGCTGTCGGATCGGTGCCACGCTCGATCGTAACGGCTTGCGTCCGTTGCGTTATAGCATCACGCGTTCCGGCCGTGTTATCGCCGCCTCCGAGGCGGGTGCACTTCCCATTGATCCGAAAGATGTAATCGAGAAGGGACGCATCACACCAGGCAAGATGTTGATGGTGGATACGACGATAGGGAAAGTGCTGGACGACGACAAGGTTAAGCGCGCCGTTTACGAAGGCAAATCCTACTATAACTGGATCATTCAAAACCGTTTGAAGCTTCGACTCGAGCCCGAGCAGGAATGGCAGGAATCCAATTTCGACGAGAAGACCCTGACCAAGCGTCAAAACGCTTACGGGTATACGTCTGAGGATATAAAAATGCTCATTCAACCCATGGCAGAGAAAGGCTACGAGGCAATAGGCTCCATGGGAGACGATACGCCCCCCGCAATTTTGTCGAAGGAAAGCAGACACTTGTCAAATTACTTCAAACAACATTTCGCGCAGGTAAGTAATCCGCC
>DATHKA010000281.1:0-6779 GCA_035489615.1 Chryseolinea sp. | reverse complement strand
ATTCTCGTCTGTTGATCATAAGCTTACTATTAAGTTAATTCAGTTAAGCGGGGCGCAACAACGGCGCCAGCTACCTTCAATTTACGTTGCTCTTTCAATCGAACCAACTCTTTCATCCGGATATCACATTCCAAATGCCATACAACCCAACGAAGCAGATGGAAATGACACTAAACCACAGGGCCAGATCATACAGCCTTCCTGGCGCGGTTACCTGATATTGCCGATAGCGGAAGTTGAGCGCTGCGTAAACGATGACCAGCAAGAGAATCGATCCGATAACGCCGCCAAATAGAATCATGCCGACTGGAAGATTCACAAACAGGTAGGCAATTGCCCACAGCGGAGGACAGGCCCACGCCAAGATGGCAATGACCCGCTTGCGCTGGGCGACGTTGTAAAAGTCCATCCATCCGACTTGTCCAAAGATGTCGCTGTACATGCGCGACCAGGCGGCCAGCGAGGCAAATAGACTTGAATAGAGCACGAAGAACGCCCCTATGAGATAGGCCATGCGAACGCCCTGACCAATAGATTCCGTGTATATCAACGCTACGGTTTCAATGAGCTTGTTACCCTCCGGAATAACACCGCGCGAATGGAGGACGGCCGCACCGAGCAGATAAAAGGCAGCAGTCACCGAGGTATAGATCAGCATAGCGACAAGGGCATCGAGGTACATCACGTTGATCCAGCCTTGCGCGCGCCGCCGCCAGTCCGCGTTGTCCTCACGCGGCCCCGTGAATGCGGCATATCCTTTCTCGAGGCACCAGTAATTGTAGGCGATGATTTCATCACTGGCGACACCCGTGATGCCGAAAGCGCCAATGGCAACGGTCACGATCTCGGGTGACAGTCTAAAGGAAAAGCCACTGAGAAATTGCTCGAGCGAGATGGCATATGGTGTCAAGGCCAGTGCGCCCACTGCGCCAATAGTCAGGACAGTAAAAGACACGGTCATTACCAGTGACGAGCGTTCGACAACGCTGTAATAGCCCTTATAGATAAGCAGTGAGAGCGAAAGTGCCACGAGCACTAGCCATACCGTTATGGGAACAGAAGGGACAAGCATGGCCAGGACGATCGCCGTGCTGCCGATCATGCCGCCGAGCTGGATAACCTTAAGAACGATGATCAGTAAAATGATCCAGATACTCCAGTGTGCCCTGCCTAGTCGCATGCCGGGAAGGCTATTGAAGCATTGCATGGCGGTACGTCCCGTGAGAATCGTGTGCTTGCCGAATTCCAACTGCACGGCCACTTTTGCCAGGCAGCTGATCACGATGATCCAAAACGCATAAAAGCCGGCGGTGGCGCCGAGCGTCGTGGTGGCGATCAATTCGCCGGAACCGACAATGGAAGCCGAAAGGATGAAGCCCGGGCCGAGAAACTGCAATCGTCCCCGAAATGTGGTGGGGGGCTCTTTCACGTTCTCATGTGACAATACGTAGGGATCGTTCATAGGTATTCCGTAATAATAACAATAAATCGATCATCTGCCCGGGTCCCTACGTATTTGCGCTCGTCCAGCAGAGTTTTGATATTTACACAACGCGTTTGGACTGCGTTAGCAGGTTTTCATCGCTAAACGGCTGAAGTCAAAGTCTTCCGGTAATCAGGAACAGCATTTTTTATGGCACGCACACGTGTGCTGTTTTCATGGCGCAAAAATGAGTTGTTATTTTAGATACCGATTGGTATCTTCGTGCATGCGAGATCCGGAGAATACGCGAGAGACCATTCTGAAGAAGTCGGGGATTCTGTTTAATACCCACGGATACAAATCCACGTCGATCAGCGACATTACCGAGGCAACGGGTTATACGAAGGGTGCGATTTACAGGCATTTCGAGAATAAGGGTCAACTCGAGGTCGAAACGCTTGTACACCTTTCCGCATTGATGCTCGATAAGTTGCGTGCCGGCATAAAGGCGGAGCGCACAGCCCCTGCCAAGTTGCGCTCAATGTTCTATTTTTTCGAATCCTATATCACGAAGCCTCCGTTGAAGGGAGGGTGCCCACTGCTGAATGCTGCTATTGAGTCTGACGACTCGAATCCGGCGCTCCGAAAAGCGGCATTGAGAATTCTTCGGGAAATGCGCGAGTCAGTGGTACGGGTACTCGAGAATGGGATTAAACACGGGCAACTTCGACGCAACCTGGAAGTTGACGAGTTTGCCACACTGATCATTGCTTCTTTGGAAGGTGCTATTATGATGAGCAAGTTGAGCGGAAACGACGAAGATATCAAGCGGGTTATTGTGCACCTCGACAAGCAGGTCGGAACCATGGCTTGCTGATGTTCTTGTTTGCCTTGTTAGATACCGATTGGTATCAAGTTAAGTAACCATACAACTCAGGGAGAGAGCGATTGACACGTTCAGGACTCGCATAACGACAGATTGGACAGAATAAAAATGAAGCGCATGGAAAAGGTCATTATTAAATCGTTGGGCGCCTGGTTGAATTTATTGGCTATACTGGACGCTGCCCGTGCCGGGCGAATGGGATTCAGACTCTTTGCCCATCCCCGTCGTCAGCCGTTTACGCGCAAACACACGGCATTCTTTGCCACGGCTGAGCAGTCGCAGTTCCTTTACGAAGGCCAGCGCATTCAGGTATACCGTTGGGGCAACGGCGACCGCAGTGTACTGTTTATGCACGGCTGGCAAAGTCATACTTACCGGTGGAAACGCTACATAGAAACATTCCGAGAGGCAGGCTATACAGTATATGCCTTCGATGCTCCCGCTCATGGCCAGTCGGAAGGAACCATGACTACCGTCCCGTTGTACGCGGCAGTGCTCAAAGCCTTTGTGGCACATCACGGCCAACCCGACGCCATTGTCGGACACTCCATGGGCGCCTTTGCGTCGTTGTATGCCTTTTATAGGTTTCCGGAGATCACGCCGCGAACGTTCATAACACTCGCTGCACCAGGCGAAGCGTCAGAATTCCTTGATCATTATCAACGACAGCTCTCATTGACGAATCGTACGCGGCAGATTTTAGTCGAGCATTTCAAGAAAATGTTTAATGAGCCACCGGAGTTTTTCTCGGCTCCTTTTTTTGCCAGTGGTCTTACTATACCGGGCTTGCTGATCCACGATGAAGAAGACAAAGAGACGTCGGTGGGACACTCAAAGCGTATCCACGAAGCATGGAAGGGATCCAGGTTGGCGATCACCAACGGACTGGGCCACAATCTGAAGTCGCCAAAAATTGTTGAGCAGGTGTTCGGGTTTGTCGATGCCCAGTTGCACGAGCAGGCGTTCGGGAAGGAAGTAAAAAAATAGTTTCAGGGTTATGTCCAATTGTTAAGACCCGATCGTCATGGGTTTTTAACAATTAAACTTCTGGACATGGGTAAGGTAATTAGCTTAATCAACACAACGCCGGACGGATTTGCAGATGCCGGGTACGGAATAATAGATGAGGAGTACTTTGAGTTCATTCATCGCATTTTATCCGACACCGGGACGATCGCCTTTGGTCGAAACAGTTTCGAGCTGTTCCAAAGCATCTGGCCATCAAGACTTGAAAATGGGTTGACCGACTGGCATAAGAAGATGGCGCGCGCATTGGCTGACATGCCGAAGACAGTCTATTCTACAACTTTGCAAACGACGACGTGGACCAACTCCACCATTGCGCGGAAGATCGATCCCGACCTCATAGACTCCTGCAGAAATGCCGACACACTTGGATTTCTGACCTTGGCCAGTCTGAACCTCGTTGCGAATTTGACCGCGTTGAACTTGATTGACGAGTTTTATTTCTGTATCCAACCGCTGATCGCCGGAAAAGGTGACGTGCGCCTGTTTGATAACGTGAAACTGGAGAAAACACGAGCGCTTAGATATGTAGACAGCAAATCATTGAAGTCCGGCGTACATATAGTTCATTATGAGCGCGTAAATTGACAAGTGAATATCACACGTGGTAACAATTTAAAAAAACAGAAAGTATGAAGCGTTTTCTATTGATATACAGGTATGACTCAAATGCCTTGCCCAAGGGCTCACCGGAAGAACTGCAGGCCATGACGAAAAAATGGATGGATTGGATTGGCGGCATTGCCGCGCAGGATAAATTGGATGACAGAGGCAATCGTTTGGAATTTGCAGGAAACATGATAAGACCTAACCAGGTCATTACTGACGGACCCTATACGGAGGTCAAGGAATTAATTGGTGGCTACTCCATCGTTAAGTCAGACTCACTCGGGGAGGCAACAGTCCTCGCGTTAAATTGCCCCATCTTCATGTACGGCGGCAACGTTGAGGTTAGACCCATCAATGAACTTTAGGAATTTGCCTTCACACTGAAACTCGGAAAGCCTTCGTATTTTTACAAGGGCTTTTTCATGATGGACGATCAGCACCTAATACCACACTTGTTCAGGACGGAGTACCGAAAAATCGTAGCCGTACTTTGTAAGCGCTTTGGCATTGATCAGATCGCGATTGCCGAAGATATTGCGGGCGAGACATTTCTTCTGGCATCTGAAGCATGGGGCCTGAAAGGAGCACCAGAAAATCCCACCGCCTGGCTTTATACGGTCGCCAAAAATAAAACCAGGGATCAAATTAAACACCGTGCGGTTTTCATGAAGAACGTGGTGCCCGAAATAAAGGGCGTTCAGGACCCTGACGAAGTTGATATTGATCTGTCCGTCGGGAATATCAAGGATAGCCAGTTGGCCATGATATTTGCGGTATGTCATCCGTGTATTTCGCAGGAAGCACAAATTGGCCTGGCATTGAATATTCTCTGTGGGTTTGGTGTGGCCGAAATAGCGCATGCTTTTCTGACCAACAAGGAAGTGATCTATAAGCGCTTGCAGCGGTCCAAAGAAAAGCTTAGAAGTGAAATGATAAAAATCGAGCCGCCGACTTTGACGGAAGTAAATGAGCGCCTGGAATCGGTTTTAATGACTTTATATCTTTTATTCAATGAAGGCTATTATTCGGGTTCGCAGGAGACTTCGATACGAACCGAGTTTTGTATCGAAGCGATGCAATTGAATAGGATACTAATCGATAATGATATCTCAAACACGCCATCCGCCAATGCCTTATTTTCTCTGATGTGCTTTCAGTCGTCCAGACTGACAGCCAGAACTGACGAGCATGGCGAATCCATTTTGTATGATGATCAGGACGTATCTAGCTGGGATCAGCAATTAATTGAAAAGGGAAATTACTACCTGAATCAGGCATTGAAAGGCACGCGCCTGTCAAAGTATCAATTGGAAGCAACCATCGCCTTTTGGCATACCAACAAGGAGGATACGCAGGAGAAGTGGGAGAGTATATTGCAGCTTTACAACAGGCTATTGCTAATTGAGTATTCTCCCATCGTTGCCCTGAGCCGGACTTATGCGCTTGCCAAGGCAAATGGAAAGCGGGAAGCTCTTATTGAAGCGGGGAAAATTGGACTGACCGATTATCCGTTGTACCATTCGCTGCTTGGAAACCTGTATACAGATATCGACAATTCAAAAGCCATTGAACATTACAGAACCGCGCTTAAACTGGCGCGATCAAATTCAGAACGAAAAGCAATGGAAAAAGAGATTGCCAAACTTACGAATGCAGAGGGATAGGAATGGCGCACCGCGCGATCTGCCGCGTGCCTGTTGCGTTCGCGGCCCCGGATATCAGGGGGTGCGCCTTTTTGTTCTGCACGATTGCGTTTCTGCGCTGAACGCCCGATCGATCCAATAGACGGCAACAGGGTCCTCTTGGTCGATTCTCCTTTATTAGTACTTGATTACATTTATTAACTTCAATATACTTTTTTCTACCCCTAGTTGCCTGAATATGATTGATCCAACCAGACTCGAACACTTTAGAAATCTCGTTTCGCTATGCGCTGCCGACGGGAGTATTAAGGACATTGAGCGCGTCGCGCTGTCGAAGATCGCCTACACGCACGACATTCCTCTGGAGCGCCTTAACTTCATGCTGTCAAAGGCTAAGGAATACATCTACCTGATCCCTCAAAACACAGACGATCGTGAGCGCCAGATGGATGAGATGATACAGCTGGCCTGGGTGGATGGTGATTTTGCTACGGCTGAAAAAGAACTCATCCATATGGTGGGAGAGAAGCTTGGCTTTTCGCCTCCGCAGGTTGACAATATGCTTTCTACCCGGTTGCACTAATACGTTTTAGGTCGCCGGGATTTTACTGCCGCTTCCTCTCATCCGGCTCGAACATGATCGACTTGATATTGATGATGTCCTCGTTGGGCTTCTGTGGCTTCTTAAAAATAAAATACAGATCGTGCGTTCCCTCTACGGGTTCTTTCACGGTGCCCCGAACGGTAGCAACTGAATCCCAAGCGCCTGTGGCCCCGTAGTTCGTAAGGCTTATTACCGGACCGGCCTGAGAATCCCTTCGAACTTCCACTTCACCCGATTTATCTTTCGAGGAGTACTCAAATACGAATCCACCGATGTGATTCAGGTCGATATTCTTCAACAACAGGAATGACTTGTGGTCGCCGTTGGCCAGGTTGTTCCCAAAGCGTGCAAACCCCGACTGTTGATCGGTGTACACGGCCCTGACCTTTGCCGGCCTCAGGTTAATCATGCTCGTGGAGCTCAGGGCACCCGCGCCGTCGGCACCGCCGTCCGTGTACGTGGCTGTTAGCGTATAGACACCCCGTAGCTCTTCCGTTTTATGTTCCTTCAGCGCCATGGTTCCCTTGGCCGGAACCGGCAACTTTGGCTTACCGGTCTGCGTGATTGAGAGTATGTATTTCACTATCT
>DATHKA010000280.1:0-3004 GCA_035489615.1 Chryseolinea sp. | reverse complement strand
TGGCTGAACGAAAACATAAACGTCAGGATCAGGAGCAATGCGCTCCTGATCACAGCTTAAAAGCGCGATAGTTATGGTTAACGCAACCATGCACTTTTGCAAGCTTCCGGTTCTTGCCGTATTCACCGGATCAATCTAGTTTGCATGAACATGGTCGACGACAAAAGAACTGCTGATGTTGTCGGCCAGGTTTTCACAGGCCTTGGGGGAATGACGACTGGCGTTGCTGGTAAAGGTTACTTGCTCGCCCGCGCCGTTCAGGAACTTGTTAACATCAAAAAGCAAGTGGACTTCTGGTTTATGCTGCGCTCTTACAGGAGCGGCATCCCCATTAAAGCCAAGCGTGATTGTTTTCACATTGTTGGCCTGATTTGAGGTTGCATCGTCTTTGTATCCGCCGACGTGGAATTGAAAGATATTCTCCGGCTCAGTCGATGCTGGAGAAACACCCTCAATTGCCATGAAAATGTATCCCGAATTCCAGCTCCAGAATAGCCCTTTTGCAGGATCCAGGGCACCCCTCTGGGCACCCTGGTTTAGCTGGCTGGCATCAACACCGATGGTGAACGTAACTTCTGTATACTCGCCGGCGGGTATATTTTCGAGCGTGATTTCCTGTGACCCGGCGTCGATTTCCTCTACCAGGTAATAGCCTTTCGAACCGTCGGATGCCATCGGATCTTCGTACACCGATCCGTCAGACCGTTTCAGTTTGATATTGCTGACATAGTACGAAAGGCTGGTAACACTATAGGATTCACCTTTTGAATTGGTGTAGATAAACTCAGCAGTATTAAGCTGGAGATTGGTGGGACCGACGACATTATCGAACTCCAGTGTCAGTGGGCCAGTAGCGGGATCGTTGTTTTCGTTTGAACACGCCGATAAAAGGAGAACAAGGGTAATTTGGAATAATGAAGATATTCTTTTCATGATTTAAGACTCAAATAGTTGGTTGACTGAAAGAAAAACCGCGCAACGGAATGCACGCGGATAGCGGGCGCATCACCCCGTGATGCGCGTCAGAAAAAGCTAAAGCCAACTAAGACGGCGGATGGAAGATGGAGAGGGAAGGGGTTGCATATGAATCCTCCCGAAAGTGGGTTCGCAGTTCGTGCGACAAGATAGGCCGACGCGGATCAATTACGAGATCCCATGGCGCGTTAATGAACAAATGAATTTCCTGGGCTTGTGCCAAAATCGGCGGAACAGTTGCGTCCGAGTCTTGGTTCTCGTGAATTGTCAGGCCCTGGTTGAAATCGAAATCGTGGCTACACATGGCGATTGGAATTTCAGCGATAATCCCCATTGCATAAGCAATTTCGTGGCGTTGCTGGTATAAGTAGGAAATGACGCCAAGCC
The DNA here is from genome assembly GCA_035489615.1 of Chryseolinea sp. Classification (GTDB taxonomy): domain Bacteria; phylum Bacteroidota; class Bacteroidia; order Cytophagales; family Cyclobacteriaceae; genus Chryseolinea. Next base: position 1,642 of record DATHKA010000280.1, on the reverse strand, counting down.
TGCTGGCGTTGTGCAGCACCATACTGAAGAGTATCATCGATATGACCAGTCGTCGCATCACGGCCCCAAAGTAAGGAGCAAAAAGTCAAATGTCAAAGCAATAGACCGCCGCTCGTGGATTTAAAGAGTATATCGCACGTGACTTGCTCGGGAACGTGGTGATACCTGAGACTCACGTGAGAAGCTTTGAGTACGGGCATATTGAACGTGGTTGGGAGCACCAATTTAAACAATAGGGCCAAATTTCAGCACGTTATCGCGCGTGCTCAGTTCCAGGTATCTGGTCCCACAACTCCACAGAAACTGATTGAACATTCAGGAATTCATGATGATTTTTTTACCTTGTCTGATTCGAGTTGTTGTTCCACTTAAAGGTATGCTACCGTTCCAGCGCTGGCCCTACTGCTGAAGTTCTCATTAATAGACGCTATGACCCACAAACTAATTTTCCTTTTCGTGCTGGTGCTGGCCACCCTGAGTGTGAAGGCCCAAACAGATATTGTTATTGTGGGAGGTACACCTGGTGGCATCATGTCAGCCATTGCGGCCGCCAGAATGGGGAAGAAATCCATCTTGCTCGAACGCACCGCGCACATAGGCGGATTACCCGCCAATGGTCTCGGTGCTACCGATATCGCTACACGCAATGCCACCACCGGACTCTTTGCTGAATTTGTCTCTCGTGTGAAGGCCCATTATGTCGAAAAATTCGGCGCTGACTCAAAGCAAGTGCAGGATTGCTCTGACGGTTTTCATTTCGAGCCGCATGTGGGAGAGCTTGTTCTTGAGCAGATGTTGGCCGAATATAAAGATAAGGTCACGGTATACAAGATGCGTCAGTTCGATGGCGAGGCCACAAATATCGTTGTGCGCAATGATAGGATCGAACAGATTACGGTACTCAATCGTGAAAGTAAAATGAGGGAGCACTATCAGGCAAAGGTCTTCATAGATGCTACGTACGAAGGCGACCTTGGAGCGGCCGCAGGTATTCCATTTCGGGTTGGAAGAGAAGGTAAAGAAGAATTTAATGAGCCGGGCGCGGGGCGGGTGTATAAGTACTGGGGCGGCCCCGAAGGAGAAGGCAGTACCTTTCAAGGGGACAACGCAGTGGAATCCTACAACTATCGGTTGTGTCTTACGAATAATTCGACTAACCGTCTTGCAATTGCCAGGCCCGGTAACTACAACCGGGATGAATATGCGTCGATGGTGGAAGATGTCTGGACCGGAAGGCACACCGGCGCAGAGATGTTGCAGATCACGCCGGGCATGCTGGAGGAAAATCGAAAGCACATTCAAAATGGAAAACCTACGCAGTTGCCTGGAGATGTATGGGGCATCGCGCGCATCAGCAATATGGTTGCGTTGCCCAACAGCAAGACAGATGCGAATAACCAACACATGGCATTCATCTCCACGGATCTTCCGGAAGAAAACTGGCCCTGGCCCACATCCTCGTGGGAGTGGCGCGACCGCTATGCGAAGCGTTTGAGGGAGTATACGTTGGGTCTCATCTGGTTTGCACAAAACGATAGTGAATTGCCCGCGCACTTTCGCAAAGCAGCAAAAGAGTGGGGTCTATCCAAAGATGAATATGTCGACAATGGTAATTTTCCACGGCAGGTCTATGTGCGTGAGG
>DATHKA010000279.1:0-15426 GCA_035489615.1 Chryseolinea sp. | reverse complement strand
ACAGCACTGGGTACGAGTGCTACTTTTATGTCCGTGGCACCAGTCACTGAAATATCTTGTTTTTGATACCCTACCACTGATACGATCAGGGTAAAAGGAGTTTGCGTGTTTGTCTGCAGGGAGAATTTCCCGGAGCGATCCGTTATCGTTCCGGTGAGCTTTCCCTTAATGACAATAGAGGCGGCTTCTATGCCCGACCCGGTCTCCGAATCAGTAACCGTACCGGTAACGGTGGTTTGAGCATAGCTGCCATGACAAGCAATACATAGTAGAATAAGTAAAAGTCTAAGCATGTGGAAAAGGTTAGAAGTTGAAGGCGATTGAAGTTTGACAGTGTTATTCGTTTCAGGGTATCGGTCAATGACTGAGCATTATTTTGGCATTTCCTTTTTTAGCTGATCATACACTTCGGGCATGCGCTGGTACCCATGATTCACCAGGCGCGAACCAAGCTGGATGTAATACTGTGGATCCGCTGGGGCAATTGTGGCCAGCCCGTCGACATATCGGTTATACAGACAGAACAAGGCGGCGATCAGTACGGTGTCATGAATTTCAAGGTCGGTGGCACCGGCATGGCGCGCCCGCTCAACGGCCTCGGCATTTACTTGTTTTCCTCCCTCCTGAACGAGTGAGGCGATTACTAGCAATGCTTTGATTTTTTCGGAAACGGGAGCTGATTCAATGTCTGTCTTAGCCATTGACGAAGTATCGCACTCGCCGTATAGGAGGTCAGTTGCGGCACTGTGCGCCGTGGTGCAGAAGCGACATTGGTTCCGGTGCGACACAACCGTGGCAATCAGTTCGCGCTCTCCCTCGGTGAGAGATGAAGGACCGCGCAACAACAGCTGCGTGAGGTCGCGAATAGGTGCCGCTGTTTCTTTGCGATATTCTAGCAGGCCGGTGATGCCGGGTAGGTGCTTTTCAACTGGGATGTATGGCATACGATAATGATTGGGGGAGTTAATGCGCGGGGTTCCTGCCCATAAACCCAAAAATATGGGCAGGATGTCCCGGCATTGGCTAAAGATTCATGAAGACACCGCATATAACCCTTACGCGGGGTAGTCATGAAAGATTGTATTACGCCAAGTTTGCAATGGATAGCCGCCAGCGAACCCAAAACGCCGACGGCCTATCCAGGCAATGTTGGCGATTGAATGGCTACAGGAGATGGAACAAAAGTCCTGTCAACACATTCAGTCTAGTTTTGCAATAAAGTCGGTACGAAGAGGCGGTATGCGTAAGCTCTGAAAACAGCGCAAAGAACTAACAAGATGCGCTTTCAGAATGGCTGCAACCTGCAGAAGGCACAGCACTAATTTATTACCGCCAGGATTAAGCGCGCTTTGGCGGAGGAGAAATGACGGAGACTAACGGAGAAGATGGCGTGATGATGTGGTCACGACCAAACTCGTTAATAGCAGACCAGCCATTAGACTGCGCTATGCCGATGGATTCATTGGGAAGATAATCTTTCACAATAGATCCCCAAAGTTTAAGAGCCTGTTTGGAAGTCGCAGGAAGGTCGTTCGCTAACTTGATATAGTTGCTCAGTGCATCAAACAGTTTCTTTTCACCTGTATTCTTGATACACACTACATAGAGCGTGTCATTCGATAATTTTTGCTTGACCAGCTTATAGAATTGCCCCTGATATTCGAAGTCACCGTCTACCCTTTCGAACGTTTCAGCATTCATCCAATACGGCAGGGTGAATGGAATCTTAAGGGTCAGGGTTTCATCGGCCGAGTAATCATGCGCATCGAGACGGGAAATGAGTTCCTTATTCGCACGAACACTAAAACCCAGGTAAACAAAATAATAACCTACCAGTTGAAACAGGAAGACGGCGAGTAGCGATATGGCGAGCGTTCTTCTCAAAGGAGGTTATTGAGTCATGCATATATCGGAATAAAAATCGAAAGATTCAAATGTCGCAATCGTTTCAAACGACCAGATCAATCGGTTACGTCCGCTAATTTCCTGTTTTTCAGGAAGATCATGCCGATAACGAAACATAGACCAGCGACAATTATGGGATACCAGAGGCCCGCCAGCGGGTCTCCGCCAGGGTTTGTGTCAGTCTTACTGCGTTCGTACAGGGAGGTGGCAATAAAAGGCACGAGTCCTCCAAAGATGCCGTTGCCGATGTGGTAGGGCAATGACATTGATGTGTATCGGATCCGGGTTGGAAACAACTCCACCAGAAACGCTGCAATGGGCCCGTAAACCATCGTTACCAGGGCAACCTGGATGAGAACCAGGCCAATCATGGCCCAAAAGCCGTCATTGCCGAGTGTGACTTCTCGTTTAGTCTCTGCCTTAACCTTGTCGACAGAGGCAAGCTTTGTGTGCGTTTCAGTAATTTTTAGCTGAACGCCGCTCACGTATCCGCGGATGGTGCTGGTCGCCACGACAGAGTCGCCTGCGGCCGACACGGACCGGGTCTTTTCAATGCGCTGAAGGGCCTCCACTTCCGTCAGTTTAGTAACGTCCGAAAGGGCGTACATCTGCCGGTAGATAGGCCGATAGAGAATGACGGCCATGAGCAGGCCGATCATCATGATCATTTTTCGGCCAATCCGGTCCGACAACCAGCCGAAATAAATAAACAACGGAGTGCCTATAACCAGCGCTACAGCAATGATGTTTCGTGTTTGCACGAATTCTATGTTACAGGTCTTTTCAATAAACGTCATCGCGTAGAATTGCCCTGTGTACCAAACAACTCCCTGGCCGGCCGTGGCGCCAAACAGCGCTATTAATACGAGCTTCAGGTTTTCCTTTTTACCAAAGCTCTCCTTAATGGGATTTTTGGAAACTTTACCTTCGGCTTTCAGTTTGCTAAATAGCGGCGACTCTTGCATCCGGAGGCGAATGATGACGGAAACGGCAACCAACAAGGCGGAAAGCAGAAAGGGCACGCGCCATCCCCAGGCACTGAATTCGGCTACCCCGACGAATTGGCGCACGGCGAGGATGACCCCGATGGAGACGAATAGCCCAAGCGTTGCCGTGGTTTGGATAAAGCTGGTATAGAAGCCGCGTTTAGATGCCGGTGCGTGCTCCGCTACGTAAGTTGCCGCACCGCCATACTCTCCGCCCATAGCGAGTCCCTGCAATAGTCTCAGGGTAACTACCAGTAGAGGTGCTGCGACTCCAATAGTTTGATATCCTGGCACAAGTCCGATGGCAAACGTGGAACCTCCCATCAATATGAGGGTAAGGAGGAATGTGTACTTCCGTCCTACCAGGTCGCCAAGTCGCCCAAATACGATAGCGCCAAACGGGCGCACTACGAATCCTGCGGCAAAGGTTGCCAGCGTGGAAAGAAATGCTGCTGTCGGATGAGTTTGCGGAAAGAACTGCTCCGATAAAATGATGGCCAGACTCCCGAAGAGATAAAAGTCATACCACTCAATTAGTGTACCCAGCGACGAAGCAATGATGACAAACCAGAGCGATGACTTTTCCTGGTTCGTAACAGCGGATGTTTGCATGCAAGTATTCTATACGGTGAAATATAACGAGAAATACATGCCCCGCAAACGACATAGCCGATAGGCGCACCACAAAGTAAGACCACCGGTACAATAGCTGTCTTCCGACGAATTCTTATCCGGTTTTCAGAGAGGTCAACGCTTCAGGACGTACCATACCCAATGGGCAATATCCAATTATCTCAAGCACCTACTTTTCCTTAATGCGATATTTCCTCGACCCTTCCAGTCGTCTTACGACGCGTTTGAGAACATCGAGATAAAGGGTAATGAACATCGTGGCCGTCATGCTCCAAATCACTGCGAGATTAAAATGAAGCGTATTAATTCTTTCACCGGCAAAGTGCTTGCTGGGTTCATAAAAGTTCGCCGCAAAATCAAGCTTATGCCGAGGGCGACGACCATCGGCGTATATAGGATATATCTTTTGAACCAGCTCGCCATCGTACTCGATGATGCGATCGGGCGAAGCAATGTTCTCCACGGCATCCGCCACGGCCTTGTTGACAAAACGGCTTCGGTGGTCCTCGAAGGAGACTTTCAGCGCTGGTGTTTTAGTCATTTCCAACACCTGCTGCTCCCGGGCAGCGGTGGCGGTGTTCATCTTGTTCGTATAGTACTGGCGAAGCTTGACCAAAAATTTTTCGGTCTTTTCGAGAACAACTGAATCCACCTTTCCAACCTGCAAGCGGCTTACTTCCGGAAAAAGCCCTGGATTCAACGATTCCAACTCGCCGCCTATCCCGTTGCGTAATAGCGAAAGGGCACTCACCATCCTGCCGGCATTGGGATTTTGCCATTCATTACGATGTTGCCGGCTGTAGGCCAGTCTCGACTCTAAAGCGGGAATAAAATAGATCTTCTTGTACTCCGATTCCCGGATGACCTTGTCAAGGTCGTAAAACTGCTTTTGAAAGGGATTGTCCTTGAATTGCGTAACCATGAACGCTTCGAACGCCCAACGTGAGGCCATTATGTTACCAACCAACGGAACACCTACCGGTTTTCCGACACTTGGATTGAACTTGTCGAAACTGATCACCACACCACTTAGCAGCAGTTGTGGAATAATGAGGAGCGGGATAAGGATATATATCGTAACGGCCGAATCAAATGACGCCGAAATATTCAATCCGAGCATGTTCGCAAAGCAGGAACACGTGAACAAAATAAGCCAATAGCGAAACTCCGTGAGCGGGATCTCAAGGATCGAGTTCCCAACGACGATGAATAACAAAGTCTGAATGGCCGAGATCATGAACATCACAAACACCTTGGAAAGCAGGTAACTGCTACGACTCAGGTTCAGGAACTCTTCACGCTTAAGGATTTTCCGGTCGCGAAAAATCTCTTCAGCGCTCATCGTTAGCCCAAAGAATAACGCCACCACAACACTCATAAAGAAATAGACCGGAATGTTGCTGTTGTTGAAAAACGAATACTCCGCATCGACCGTATCGACGGTTTTGTAGTACTTCACCATGAAAGCAATAAAAAATGCCAACATCGGTGCTGCCAAAAGGTTGATGTAGAGATATTGCTTGTTGGATAGTTTGGCCAGCAAGTCGCGTGTAACGAATACGTTAAACTGACTTAGCCAGTTGGGTATCTCTTGCGTAACCGGAAGTGATTCCTTAACGTGTTCAACCTTGGGAACTTTAATCTTTTGTTTAAAATACTGGTACCACTGTCCCGGAGATATCTTCCTGGTATTCGTGAGGCGGCCGTACTCATTCACGACGCGCGTTTCAATAATGCTGAATATCTGTTCTGGGTTAATGTTCCCGCATTCGGGACACGCGCCCTGGGTTTTGTTGGCCGCATTAATAATATCGCGGAAATAGATCACGGCCTCGATGGGGTTGCCGTAGTAGATCTGAAAACCACCCACATCCATGATGATCAATGTGTCAAACATCTTGTAGATGTCAGATGATGGCTGGTGAATGACAACGAACACCATCTTTCCGCGCAACGACAATTCCTTGAGCAAGTCCATGATGTTTTCCGAATCTCTCGACGAAAGACCGGAAGTAGGCTCGTCGACAAACAGGATAGCCGGTTCCCGCAGCAATTCCAGGGCGATATTAAGTCGCTTTCGTTGCCCGCCGCTGATGGTCTTTTGCAACGGTGACCCTACCTTCAAGTCGCGAATCTCGGTTAGCCCCAGATTCACCAGTACGCGTATAACCAATTCGATAATATCTTTCTCACTGTAGTGCGCGAAGCAAAGCTTTGCCGCGTAATACAGATTCTGGAATACGCTGAGTTCTTCGATCAGCAAATCATCCTGCGGAACGTATCCGATCACCCCTTGAACATTTTCCGGATGCTGATGGATATCGATCCCATTCACAATGACCCGGCCGCTCGAAGGTCGCTCGGAACCATTGAGCACGTTCAGCAAGGTGGATTTTCCCGACCCGCTGGCGCCCATCAACCCAATCAGCTTCCCTCCTTTTTCGGATATGTTGATGTTCTGCAGCCCGGCACGGCCAGTGCGGAAGTGATAAAACAGGTGATCCGCTGTGAACGTAATCTTGGACTGACTTTCGTCAGTGAGAAACTTGCCAACGATATCGCTATAGTAAATCGGTCCGACCTTGTCGCCCCGGATGGTGCTGCCCGTCGGAAATACATCGATCTTCCGGCTCTTCAGGATAATGCTGTTAAGGTAGAGCGTGGTAATTCCGAGATATTTAATCAGGTAAAGATCAGAATGTGGTAGGTGGAGAATGGCGATCAGGCCGGTGAGATCCTTTTCGATAATACGGGGACCGCTGTATTCGCCGGACCCCTCGTCAATCACGAGAACATTTTTCGAAGCGATTTCGTCTATATCGTAGCCTGTGACGAACTTTTGGATCGTGTGAACGTCGTCTTTTTCCAGCTTTAACGCTTGTCCTATGTAAAATATCAGATTGCCCTGCCGCTCCGACATCTCATCGTCAGTGTTCACCAGCTCTATTATCTTGGCAATCAACACGACCTTTTGCTGCATGGTGAGCGCCTGGTTCACCTGCTTTACAATCTTCATGATCTTTGCCCAGTCGTCAACAAACTGCTGTGTGTCAACGTCAAGGTTCACCAACTCCTGCCGGGAATCGATCTCGTGTGACTGGGAAAACTCATCAAAAAGTTTGAGATAGTAGTTGGTCGCCTCGCGATTGAGGTGGATGCTGAGAAAGTCTTTGATGTTATTGCGCTCAACGTCTGTTATTCGCTCGCGGGCTACGATAGCAAACAGCTGCAGTATGGCTTTTAGCAGTTCTTCACTCATGGTTCAAGGCTGCTCTAAAATAGCGTTTAAATGAGGAATAATAAAAGAATGAAGGGTTCATACTCCCTAAAACGAAAAAGCCACCCCGATGAGTCGGGGTGGCTTCTATTACTTTTGGTGTCGTCCTATCCCAATTTTGTTGACAACATGTCACCGAGTACGAACAACCCTTCCCGGAGATACTCGTCGTCAATGTCCAGCAGGTCAGTAGGTTCGCCCGACTCTTTGCGAACGATCTTCGTGTCTAATTTATCATTGGCCGCCTTGCGTTTCTCGGCGTCCTCGATCTCCTTCTTACGGATCACTTCATTGAGTGAAATTCTTGTGTCCAGGTAACTCTTGCGCGCCTCGTCCGTCTCCGAAGCAAACCGCTTCAACTGAGCGTCGTCCAGCAATCGTTGTTGATATAGTCTGTTGAGGCTGGCCACGGTCCGGTCGGTGACCATGGGTGTCTTCTGATAAAGCGTACCCCTGATCTCATCCCAGGGCAGCGCGCTCTGGCTGGAGCTTTCGCCAAACTGTTCGGGACTCAACGCCGTGGGTAAGTTAATATCAGGCGTTACACCCTTGTGCTGTGTGCTGCTACCCGTAACCCGATAAAACTTCTGAAACGTGATCTTTAGTTCGCCCACCTCGTCATCAGGGGCATTGATAAAACGCTTCAGGTCGACAACGGTCTGAACGGTTCCCTTGCCATAAGTGGATTCGCCTATGATAATTCCCCTGTGGTAATCCTGAATGGCCCCGGCAAAGATCTCCGAAGCAGATGCACTGAATCTATTGGTTAGTACGACCAGCGGTCCGTTGTAAGCAACGGAGGGGTCGTCGTCTTTGCCCACCTCAATTTTATTCGAAGAGTTCTTCACCTGCACTACGGGGCCATCCTTGATAAACAGGCCTGTGAGCTCAATCGCCTCCGCCAGTGCACCGCCACCATTGTTTCGCAGGTCGATAGCCAGGCCATCGATCTTTTCTGTTTGCAACTCTTTTATAAGTCGCTGCACATCGCGCGTGGTACTCGTATAATTGGGATCGCCTTTTTGATACGCCTCAAAGTCCATATAGAAACTTGGCAGGGTGATCACGCCAAGCTTTAACTGCTTACCGTTCTTCTCATAGTTGATCACGCTCTTTTTCGCCTGCTGATCCTCCAGCTTGATTTTATCCCTTACCAGACTAATGATTTTTGACGGACCCGTCACCCCCGTTTCTGCTGGCAGAATCAGCAACCTGACGGTGGTGCCTTTGGGACCTTTGATCAGTTTGACTACATCGTCAATCCGCCACCCGATCACATCCACCATTTCTCCCTCTACTCCCTGAGCCACGCCAGTAATTCGATCGTTGACGCTAACGAGCTTTGACTTATCCGCCGGGCCCCCGGTAATGATTTCTGACACCTTCGTATAATCATTGTCCGTCTGCAGTCTGGCTCCGATGCCTTCCAGGGAGAGGCTCATTTGCTGCTTGAACACATCCGCGCTACGAGGCGACATATAGTTGGTATGCGGATCGTACGCTTCCGTGACGGTGTTCATGTACATACTGAACACATCTTCGCTGTTGAACTGGTGGATAGACTTGGCATAGCGCTCGTACCGCTCGACAATTGCTTTTTCGATTTCCGCCTGACTTTTACCGGCAAGCTTCAGGCTCAGGGCCTGGCTCTTTATGATTTTGCGCCAGACTTCGTTGAGCGCGGTCTCGTCCTTGGCCCATGGCTCCTTGTCCCGGTCGGTTTCATAATACTCGTCCGCTGAATAATCAAACTGTTTTTTTGACAGGGTGGTCATGATGTAATCCATCCGCTGATCGAAGCGTTTTCTGAATACGCCGTAGATGTCGAAAGCCACGTCCACGTTTTCCGCCCGTGTCAGATCATCAAGCGTATTCTTATACTTATCGAACGCAGCCAGGTCTGCCGCCGTGAAGTAGGTTTTGTTGTTGTCAAGGCTCTTGATGTATCCATCCAGAATCGCGCTGGAAAGCGAGTCATTGAAATGGACCTTTCGGTAGTGATTGTTATCCAGAATATAGGCAATCACCTTAGCCTCTTTACCATATACCGGCTTGGCTTTGAGTTTAACGGTATCCGGACGGCCAACTTCTGCCCGCGCTGCCGTTGTAATCAGGCTTATGCAAAAAAGGCCAGCAACAAATAGTCTTATCATTGGAACTCAATTTAAAACTTGGGAATAGGCAAAAGCTGTGCCTATCCAAATCAAACGCAAATCTCGGCCGTAGGGTACCTCGAAGGGCAAAAAACTTCACCACTTCGCCATACTCTGTTCAGACACGCCCTCAAGCCGACTTTTCAGAGTCGTACTCGTCAAGAAATTTCTGCGCCTGACCGATGTTCTGAAACTCAAAAAATTTCTTGCCGCCTGTGCTCGAGTGGAGTTCGAGGCGTACCATATCAATATTCTTGTTCTTCCTCAGCGCTACCCGCTGCAAATTCTTGTAGTCATCACCCTGCCTGGTTGAGATGTTGAAGGCAGTTGCTCTGACCGACTTGCAGTAGTAACATTGATAGTGCTTGATTAATTCTCCCGGTGAATCTTTTGTGGCCGCTCTGAGAATCTCCTCACGAACGACCTTCATCGTATAAAAGCCGCAACTGTTGCATTTCAGGGCCTGAAGGTGCCCGGCATATTTTTCAATTTGAAGGTCCCCCGTCTTTTCATCTATCCAAACGTCGTAGTCAACAGAGAATACGTTCTCTTCGGCGCGCATCCCCTCTTCGAGGTGAACATCTTCTTCTTCTTCGCCGAGAAGGCGCAATTCGTTGCCTGCCTTGCCTCTACGCGGCATAAACCGCCACTTTTTAAGCTTCCTGTTTAGAATGGTTGGGTAATAGTATTCGAGGATCAGGAAGGCAACATACGCGACCAGCGTCCCACCGGCAATAGAGATAAAGAGTCGTACGAAGAACCAAACGCCGATCGTCGTCAACTTGCCCATGCCATAAAGGTTGATCATCAACATGACGGCAATTCCGAGGCAAAGAAACACCCGCTTATAATTCTTGATTTCCTGGGTGTTGATATAATCGTATTTGCCTTTGTAAGAGCTTATCGCTGAGATTCTGATATTGTGGATTATGTACACCGCAGCGGCAGCAACAGCCATGAAGCTTGCTCCCACAATCATTGCAAAGTGCCAGTAATCCAGAAAAACTGACGGGACCTTTTGTTCCATAGGATATCTTAGTGCAATAAAAAAAGTTGTTAAAGATAGAATATTCTCTTGAATCTGGGCACGAATGGCAGGTTGTGTGCATGTTCCGGCCGATGATTTACCCGTTCCAACAGTTATAAGGCTAATAACGCCAAATATCCTATCGGCGTCGTACCCTCCGTACCAACCGCACTTTTGCTCCCACAAGCAACGTCAGGCCGCAATACTTGATATAGTATAAAGTGCTCTTATGCAATAAGTTATGTGCTATCAAATGAAGCATAACTACTGATAATTAGTTTCTTTGTGAGTGCAATTTTACACATTAAATGTTTGCATATGAAACGGAATCGAATTATTATTGTGTAATAATACACACCCCTATGACCACCGCAGCCAAGAAGAAAATTGAATCGGACGTCAAGTCTTTTGCCACGCGAAACTTCGTTCGCCCGGCCGAATGCAAGAACCTGGAGCAAATCAGGTTCTATGTAAAGGAGTTATGCCTTCTGATCGAAGACCTGGAGACCAAATTTGATTACGTGCCGGCCGATGCTTATACACTTCTGGCCCAGTACAATACGCGTCAGAATGACATTATTAACACGGATTTCCGGGACAGCTATTGCCGCTGATGAGCTATGCGCTACATCCCCTCCCCTATCCCGCTGCAGTTCAGCTATCTGTTTAGTGCGACCGCCAATGCATCCGGGAGAATGCAATATCACAAGATCAAGCCCGGTCACAGCAAGTTGCGGATCAGCCGCTCGGAGTTTATCAAGGCCTACAACGATTCGCATATCCTGGCCATCAACCCGTTACAGCTGAAGGGCCAGGATGCCATTTTTCAATTTGAGTTCTACTTATAGACGAGGTCCACGGGACGCTATTTCTGTCCCGAAAGTACCTTATCAAGGTCCGCCGGGCTATAGTTTACTGACTTCAGCGTTTTGTTGTCGCTCTTGCGATAAATCAGGTACCTGCCTCCTTCCTCTTTATAGTAACATTCCGTGCCATCCTTCTTTTCATAATAGGACATGGTTTCCTTTGCCTCTGCCTCTGAGTTACAGGCTTTGCTCATATTTGAGCGCTGCACCTCTTCGAACAGCGCCTTGAATTTTTCCCCCAGGCCAAATTCCAGAATAGCCCCTGACAACACATATTGAATGTCGCACAACGCATCGGCTACTGCAACAATATCGTTCTCCAGAATGGCCACCTCAAATTCTTTTAGCTCTTCGGCAATCAGGGCTACACGCAGCTTGCATCTTTTTTCATCCGGTATTGCGGGTTCGTCAAGGATCGGGTGTTTAAATGTTTTGTGAAATTCTGCCACCAGGTTAAGTGTTTCAGGCTGTCTCATATTATTTGTTTGCGAATTGAAAGTTATTTCGAACGGTACAATCGGTTGACGATGAGCGAAAAATGGCCTTTCGTCAGGAAATGCTGGCATCCGCCCGACACAAACGTAAAACAATTAAGAAAATTTGACGTATTTTTACAGTATGCAAATGGTCAGGTCCAACGTTATCACCCGCCTGTTCGCGCTCGTTACGAGCATCGTGTTCTTCAATATGGGCATGATTCTCATGGAAGTGAGCGCTCTCAGGCTTGACAAGGACCGTGCTATGGCTGAAAACCTGGCCAGACAAATTGCCGGTTGCTCGTCAGAGGAAGAGACCGACGCCATGACTGGTCACGCCGATGAAGATACGTCGGTCAAAGAGATCGATCTGATGGCCACTAACCTCCTCTCCATTTTGATGAGTGAGCTGTCAGACAGCAGACAACTAAAACAGTTCGAACATCTCGGCACTCCCCGTTACGGCAACTACGAGATATTCTGTCCCCCTCCCGAAGCGTAAGCTTTCTTCAATGATCCAGCATTGCTGGATTGCCGGATACATTCCGGCTTAATTCAAATTTCTTGTTCTGTCGTTGAGCCCGTGGTGATCCATTGTGTTCATCTCGCTTAAGCGATCAGACCTATTTATTCAACATTTGAAAACTGAAGAAATCAGCTTATGGATCTGTATAATTCTTTATTGGACGGTAACAAGGTATGGGTACGGGAGAAACTCGAGCAGGATCCAGAATTTTTTGAGCGGCTCTCTAAGGGCCAAAATCCACAGTTCCTGTGGATAGGATGCTCCGATAGTCGTGTGCCTGCTAATGAGATTACGAACACGCAACCCGGCGACATCTTTGTCCATCGAAATATTGCAAACATGGTCGTGCACTCTGACATGAACATGCTTAGCGTATTGGACTACGCGGTTAACATTTTGAACGTGAAGCATGTCGTTGTGTGTGGCCACTACGGATGTGGTGGGGTGAAAGCCGCCATGTCTAACGACCAATATGGATTGGTGGATAACTGGCTTCGCTTTATTAAGGACGTTTACAGAACGCACAGCAGAGAGCTGGACTCCATACGTGACGAAGAAGAGCGCTTCAACAGATTTGCAGAGCTCAATGTAATTGAGCAGGTATTCGATCTCGTGAAGACTACGATCATTCAAAACGCCTGGAGAGATCGTCAGGCACCGTTAGTTCATGGCTGGATTTATGACATCAAGACGGGGCTCATCAAAGATCTTGAGGTGACGTTCGATGCCACTTCAATATTGCCCCCGATCTATCGCGTCTATGAAAAGGAAACTGTCGAAACGAACTCATTAACTAATAAGTAAAGAAGTAGATCTATGGCAAAAATGGATGAAGAACTCAATCCACTTAAAAGTCTCGGTCATGATCTACCAGCAAGTATAGTGGTATTCCTGGTTGCTTTGCCACTTTGCCTAGGGGTGGCACTAGCATCCGGGGCACCACTTTTTTCAGGTGTTATAGCAGGCGTGGTGGGCGGTATTGTTGTTGGTTTATTTTCGGGGTCTGCCCTCAGTGTAAGCGGACCCGCTGCGGGGTTAACCACCATTGTATTGGCGTCAATTGGCACTATGGGAGGATTTGAATCTTTCCTGGTCACCGTTGTTCTCGCCGGGCTCATCCAGGTTACCCTGGGATTCCTTCGTGCAGGGAGCATCGGCAATTACTTTCCCTCGGCAGTTATCAAAGGAATGCTTGCCGCTATAGGAATCATATTGATATTAAAACAGATTCCACATGCCCTTGGATTCGACCGTGATTTCGAAGGCGACGAAAGCTTTTCGCAACGTGACGGAGAGAATACGTTCACCGAAGTGTTGCGGGCTTTCGACTTCGTACATCCGGGTGCGCTTATCGTGTGCGCCGTTTCATTGCTCATCCTGATCACGTGGGATAAGCCCGTGATGAAGCGTTTGAAGTTCACGGAGTTTCTGCCTGCCCCGCTCATTGTCGTAATGGCTGGCCTAGCTTTGAACGTACTGTTTCAAACGACCTTTCCTCAGTGGGAAATCAGAACTGAGCACCTTGTGTCGCTTCCCGTATCCGCTGATGTTACGGGCTTCCTGGGTCAATTCACCTTTCCCGATTTCAGCGCCATTACCAAAACAGAGACCTGGATGGTGGCCTTCACAATTGCGATTGTCGCCAGCCTTGAAAGCCTCTTGAGTATTGACGCCGTCGATAAGCTCGATCCTTTTAAACGTACGTCTCCACTGAACAAGGAACTCAAGGCGCAAGGTATAGCGAACATGCTCAGTGGCCTTATCGGGGGCCTTCCAATCACCGCGGTTATTGTCCGGAGCACAGCCAACATCTCTGCCGGTGCGCGAACGAAAACGTCTGCCATTGTTCACGGTGTGCTGCTGTTACTTACCGCATTTCTCATCCCGTCATTCCTGAACCTGATTCCGCTCGCCTCGCTGGCGGCAATTCTCCTGGTTGTGGGATTTAAACTGGCGAGCCCATCACTCGTGAAAGGCATGTACCAAAAGGGATGGGATCAGTTCATACCCTTCGCCATAACGATCTTCGCGATCCTGTTGACTGATTTGTTGAAAGGCATAACCATTGGAATATTGGTGGGACTGTTTTTTGTTCTTAAGACAAACTTCAGGCGTTCTATCATCAGTGCAAGCGACAAAGAAAATTACCTGATTCGCCTCACGGGTGATGTGACCTTTCTGAATAAAGCCCTGCTGCGCAAAACGCTGCGTGATATTCCAAACGGAAGCAAGGTTATCATAGACGGCACCCGGCCATCATTCATCGATCAGGATATTGCTGAAACAATCTCAGACTTCTGCGATGCCGCGGCGAATCGCCAAATCAAAGTGGAACTAAAACAATCAGCAACGGCCTTTAATCCAATTTTTAAAACATGAGCGCACGCGAACGAATTTTGCTGGAAACCCGTCTATGGCGGACTGAAAAAGAGAACCTTGATAAGGATTATTTCAAGCATCTCACCCGGCGTTTCAAACCATCGATGCTGTGGATCGAGTCGTTTGGTAACATGGTATCTGTAGCGGAGCTAACGAATACCGAACCCGACGAGATCATCGTTTACCGGAATACCGGCGGACAGTGCAAGCAAGATGACCTGAGTTTTATGTCTGCGCTAGAAACCTTCGTTGAAGGTCAGGACGCCCAGTATATAGTCGTTTGTGGACACAGTCATTGTCCGGTGATTCGCGATACGATCGCCGGCAAAGAGCGTGGCGCCTATTCCTCACGTTGGACAGAGGATATTCACGAACTCCACGACCAGCACGCTGCCGAAATGATGGCGCTACCGACCCGCCAGCAGGAAAAAAAGCTCAATGAGCTTAATGTCCGCCGTCAGTTGCAAAACCTGAGCACGATTGACCTTGTGCAGCGGGCCTGGTCCGAGGGCCGTAAAATTTCCCTACTGGGCTGGTATCTGGATCTCCACAAGGGCGAAGTCCAGGAGGTGTGTTCCATGGTTGGCCTCGATATGCTAACCGGGGTTGCCGCAAGACAGTGATCTGCCTCATATAGCATTTCCGCACCGCTCCTGTCCTTGAGCCCACACTCTGGATGGAGCGGTTTGCGGAATAAAAATCGGTCACCCCGATCTGCCGAAATATACCATCAAGGGCACCTTGTATGCGTTACTCGCCTGCTTTTCTATATTTGCGGGCAACTTGAATATGCATGAAGAATTTTGTTGAGGAACTGCGCTGGCGCGGCATGCTTCACGACCTGATGCCCGGCACTGAGGAACAATTGCTGAAGGAATCCACTTCAGGTTATATAGGATTTGACCCTACGGCTGATTCGCTCCACATCGGCCACCTTGCGCAGATTATGACCCTTCTTAACTTTCAACGCGCAGGGCACAAACCTTATGCCCTCGTTGGCGGTGCCACGGGAATGGTGGGAGATCCTTCGGGAAAGTCTGCGGAGCGAAATCTGCTTTCCGAAGAAGTACTAAACCACAACGTTGACTGCGTGCGTGGGCAACTGGAAAAATTCCTGGATTTTTCCGGAAGTAACGCTGCCGAAATGGTGAACAACTATGATTGGTTCAAGGAATTCAGGTTCCTGGATTTCATCCGC